>NZ_BCPO01000203.1:0-2936 GCF_016586105.1 Burkholderia sp. E168m15 | reverse complement strand
CGCGCCGCCCCGTCCCTGTCTCCATCCACATCGTTTCGATACTCCGTCGTGCTGGGTTGGCCCGTTCGGCCGGATCGGCGGACCGCGGGTCGCCGGGGTCCGTCCGGTGGTGTCGTGATTGCCGTGCTGGCGAAGGCAGTGAGGCGTGGAGCGTCGGGATGCACCGTCCGGTCGCGCCGTTCGCGAGCGCAGCGATCATACCGGCCGAACGTGGCGCGGTCTTTAAAAAAATCAAATCGACGAAGGCGGAGGCACGCAGATTGCTCGTCGCACGGACCGCACCAGGAACCCGGCGCAACCGGGCATCGACGTGACACGCACATCCGGCAGGATTCACATCGGCATTTCAGGCTGGCGCTACCCCGGCTGGCGAGGGACGTTCTATCCGGCCGACCTGAAACAGGCCAGCGAGCTGCAGTATGCATCGGGCCGCATGCAGACGATCGAGATCAACGGCACGCACTACAGCTTGCAAGCGCCTGACAGTTGGCGGCGCTGGTACGCCGACACACCGCCCGGGTTCGTGTTCAGCGTGAAAGGCTCGCGCTATCTGACGCACATGCTGCGCTTTCGCGGCGAAACGGCCACGACCGCGTGCGCGAATTTTTTCGCTCAGGGGCTGTTCGCGCTGAAGGACAAGCTGGGGCCGCTGCTGTGGCAATTTCCACCGTCGCTGCGTTTCGATCCGGCGCACATGGAACGCTTCCTGAGCCTGCTGCCGCCCGACACGGAAGCGGCGCTCGCGCTCGCCCGACGGCACGATGCGCGGGTGCGTGAACCGTATCTGCAGATCGACCGCAAGCGAGCGTTGCGTCATGCGGTGGAAGTGCGGCACGACAGCTTCGTGGACCCGGCGTTCGTGAAACTGCTGCGCCGCCACAAGGTCGCGCTCGTCGTGTCGGATTCGACCGAGGCGTGGCCGCAGTTCGAGGATCTGAGCGCACGCTTCGTCTACATCCGGCTGCACGGCACCGAAACGAAGTATTCGGGCGAATACGCCGATGCGGCACTCGAACGATGGGCGCGCAGAATCGAAGCGTGGAGCCGGGGCACGCAGCCGGACGATGCGCGTCTCGCCGCACCGGCGCTGCCACCGCCGCGCGCGGCGACGCGCGACGTGTACTGCTATTTCGACAACGACACGAAAACGCAAGCGCCGTTCGACGCCGGGCGGCTGATGGATCGGCTCGGGCTGCATGCGCACGATGCGGCGCCGCAATGAAACGCTCGGCAGGCTATGACCATCGGGAATGTCGTCCGCCGTCGCATGGGCAGGCGCGCAATATGCTCCTGCACTCGCGGATCGCGCCCTTCATCGCGCTCGCCGCGCGCCGGTAAATTTTGCAAGACCGGCAACCGGCATCATGGGCCAATACTGCAAGGAGAAAAACGATGACCCTGCTTATCTATCTGGTCGGATGGATCATCTTCATCGGCGGCGTCGCCTGGGGTTTGATGACGCTGCACGTCTCTCAGCACATCATCGAGATCGTGGCCGTCATCCTGTTCGGCATCGCGGTCATCACCGGCGCGACGCGCGCCCGGAATCGCGACCGGTCGTAGTGTCACGGCGCGTCGCGCGCCGGTAGTCGCTCGTTGCGTCGGGTTCGACGTGCGAGCGTCAATCCGATTCTTCGCATTCCTTACGCTTCTGGTCGATCTAGCGTGGGACGTCGTGCGTCATCGCTACGGTGGCGATCTGCAGTCGAATGCAAAGCGGCGCGTCAGCGAAACGAGCAAGCGGGAATCCCGAATCGTGATCCCGCCGTGCTTGTACGTGACGCGCCCGAATGTTCCCGGCCACCCATTGACTGCGGCGGCCGGGTGCTCACGTCGCTTACTTCCTCGGCAGCGGCGCGGTCAGCGAGCTGACGAGCGACGTCACCGGCGCCAGCAGACCGCCGCCTGCCCCGGCACTGCCCCCTTGCGCGGAATCGCTGTTCAGCGAAACCGCCAGCGCCGGGAGCACGCCGGCCACCGATCCGACAGCCGAACCGACCGAATGCACCGCCGCGTTGGCGATCGTCGCGCCGCCGGAGACGAGCGCGCCGACTGCATTGGTCGCGCCGCCGACCGCACCGGCCGCCGTGCCACCGTTGAGCGCGACACTCAGTGCCGGAAGCGTGCCTGCGATCGCGCCCGTCGTGCTGGTTACGGTGTTCGCCAGCGTACCCGTCAGGCCGGTCGTGACCGCCGCGAGGGAGCCGGCCGCGCCGGTTGCGCCCGTGAGAACGCCGGTTCCGGCGCCGGCGATGCCGCCTGCGCCGCTCGTGGCCGATCCGATCAATGACGTGACCGCCGATGCGAGCGGCGTGATCGCCGCCGTGCCGCTGCCGGCGACGCCGGTTACCGCGCCGGACACTGCGCCGATCGCGCCGGTGGCGGCACCAACCGGCAGCGATCCGCCGAGATTGCCGACGATGCTCGTGATCGGCGTGATCAGCGCGCCGCCGTTGCCCGCGACACCGGTGACGGCGTTGACGACACCCGTGCCGGTGTTGGCTACCGTGCCGACGATGCTGCCGAGACCGCCGGTCGCGCCACCGACACCGCCCAGTGTGCCAGTCAGTGTTCCGACTGCGCCGGTTGCCGTGTTCGCCACCGTACTGACGACGCCACCAAGACCACCGGTCCCGCCTCCAACACCACCCAGTGCGCCGGTCAGCGTTCCGACTGCGCCCGTTGCCGTGTTCGCCACCGTGCCGACGACGCCGCCGAGGCCGCCGGTCCCGCCTCCGACGCCACCCAGTGCGCCGGTCAGCGTTCCGACTGCGCCCGTTGCCGTGTTCGCTACCGTGCCGACGACGCCGCCGAGACCACCAGTCCCGCCTCCGATGCCACCCAGTGCGCCGGTCAGCGTCCCGACTGCGCCCGTCGCTGTGTTTGCTACCGTGCCAACGATGCCGCCGAGACCACCAGTCCCGCCTCCGACGCCA
>NZ_BCPO01000202.1:0-3152 GCF_016586105.1 Burkholderia sp. E168m15 | reverse complement strand
CCCCCGAGACCGCCAGTCGGATTGCCACCGCCGATGCCACCCAGCGCACCGGTCACCGTGCCAACGACGCCGCCGAGACCACCGCCGCTGCCACCAACACCACCCAACACGCCCGTCACGGCACCGACCGCGCCGGTGGCCGCGTTCGCCACCGTCCCGACGACACCACCAAGCCCGCCGGTCGTACCACCACTTCCGCCGAGACCACCCAGCGCACCCGTCACCGTACCGGCCACGCCCGCGACCGGCTCGAGCAATCCGCTACCGATACCAATGGCCGCGCTTCCCGTCCCCGTCCCGGCAAGCCCGATCGAGATACCGCCTGCATTCGGGTTGCCGACCGTCACCGCCCCATTCCCCCATCCCGTCACCGTGCCGATGAGTCCCCCGGGCGCCGGCGACGCGCCTTCGATGATCAAGCCGTCGGTGTTGCTGAGACTTCCCGGCACGGCGGTCACGACCACCGCCTGGGACGCCGTGGCGGCCAGGCTGAACACAGCCGCGACCGACAGGGCGATGCCCGTCAATTTCACGTTCATTTTCGTTTTCATGAGTAACCTCAGTTCGGTTGGACAACCGCGGAACAGCTCGAGCGATGACGCGTGGACCCTGTCGCCCGAAGGCGGCACGAATCGTTCGCGGATTGCCCGATACGGCAAAGCGTTGAAACAAGTTCGAACAGACCGATGCAACGGGATACCAAACACCGCGTGACGCGCTTCATGAAAACGATTCGCATCACGAAGTTTCTGAAATACGAACCTGAAAACAAACCACCACATAACCATCGATAAACGATCGGCCGCTCACGACGACTTCATCGCGAACGGCCGTCGCCCCTCCCTTTAGAACTTCCACAACAGATTGCCGTACAACGCGTGATCGCTGATGTGGCCGCCAAGCTGGCCGCTATACGACAGGCCGAGCGACAGGTTCTTGGTCACGGCCGCATCGACACCGACCTCGAGCACCGCGGCATCACGCGCGACCGGCACGCCGGTCACGCTGAACGGCGAACCGCCGCTCGCGAACGACAGCGTCGACGCCGGCTGCGTATTGCCGAATGCATGCCGCCATCCGACGGTGCCGAACGCCGTGACCTTGCCCTTCGTCGTGACCGCGACGTCGGTCGAGGCCCGCACGCCGAGCGTCGAGAAGCCGAGGCCCGTCGTGTCGGAATCGCCCTGCAGCGCCGCCGCGCCGCCGTTCTCCCTGAAGCCGCCGGTGTGCAGGCTCGCGAACGCAAGCCCGACAAACGGTTCGAGCGAGACGTTGCGAATGGCCGTCGAGTAGCCGATCTCGGTGAACACCTGCGTCGCGTTCGCGTCGTAGCTGGCGGTATCGTGGTCGGCGAAGCTGCCGAACGACGGATTGCGCTCGCTATGCACGCGGTACCACGACTGCGACACGCCACCGCGCACGTTCCACGCGTCGTATCGGCCGCTGGCGTACAGCGCGATCGTCCCGCCGTTGACCTTCGCCGACTCGTTCTGGTCGGTATTGAGCTGGCTGCGCGACGCGCCGCCCGCGATACCGACGCGCCAGTGGCTGCTGACTTCCGCATCCGTGCCGACGATGAAGCCATACAGGTTGCGATCGATCGACGCGACGCCGTCGCCGTTGAACCGGCTATGCGAGCCGTACAGTCGGCCCCACACCGCGGGCTTGTACGACTTGGCCGGCGTGCAGCCGTTTTCCGCGGCCATGCGCCGGTCGAGCGCCGCCGCATGGTCGTCCGCCGACACCGGCGCCTCGCATCCGCACAGCGCCCCGCCCGGCTGCGAACCGAGCCGCGCACGATCGAGCACCGCGTCGCGCACGTAGCGGCTGTCCGACAGCAGCACGCTACGCGTACTCGGATACAGATCGCCGGCCAGTTGCGTGAATGCGCGGTTCGCGGTCGTCGCATCCGACGTCAGCACCGTATCGAACAGCGGGTTGCCGGCGCCGAGCGTGCCGACCGCGCCCGCCACCGCTTGCCCGTCGGGCGTAGTCGCCACCGACGCGAACGGCGTGCCGTTCGGCGCCAGCGACATCAGTACCTGCGCCGGGTTGTACGTGAGCGTCGGCGTGAGGAACGCATACGTCGAGTTCACCGCGCTGAATTGCCCTTGCACGCCCGCGCCGGCATTCACGATGGTGTAGAGCTTGCCCGGCTGGTATTGCCCGGTCGCCGCGACGACCTGCACCGACCCACCGTTGAGCGTGGCGGAGCCGGTCACGTCGAGGCCGCCGCTCTGCTGCGGCGTGGCGCCGACCTGCAGCGTCGAGCCCGGCTGGAAGGTCGCGTTGCCCGCGACCTTCAGCGGCTGCCCCAGCTGGAGGACCGATGCAGTACCGCCGCCCGACACGACCAGGCCGCCGACCGTGCCCGTCCCGGTGACGGTCGCGCCGCTGCCGACGGTCACCGGCGAGCTGGCCAGCGAACCGGTGACGGCGAGCGTGCCGCCCGTCACGTTCGTCGGCCCGGACAGCGTGTTCGTCCCGCTCAGCACCTGCGCGCCCGTGCCGGCCAGCGTCAGCGGGCCGGTACCCGACAGCGTGCCCGCGAACGAGCTGGTGCCGGCGGTATTGACCGTCAGCGGCGTCGCGCCGAGATTCACGGTCGAACCCGTCGTACCCGACAGCGTGCCGATCGACTGCGGCGCGGCCGAGGCCGCCAGGTTCAGCGTCGCGCCGCTGCCCGCGAGGATCACCGGGCTCGTCGGCGCGAGGCTGCCTGCACCGGCGAGCGCGAGCATGCTGCCGCTGCCGATCGTCGTGCCGCCGGTGTACGTGTTGGCGCCGGTCAGCGTCTGCGTGCCGCCGCCCTGCACCGCGAAGCCGCCGGTGCCCGCGATCGTGCCGCCGAACGAACCGCCCGCCGGACCGGCCACGGTCAGCGTATTGCCGCCGAGATTCACGGTCGAACCGGCGGCGCCCGACAACGCGCTCGCCGTCTGCGGCGTCGTGGCCGCGCCGACGTCGAGCGTCGCGCCGTTGCCGGCCAGCGTCAGGGCGCTGCCCGCCGACAGGCTGCCGTTGCCGCCGATCGCCAGCGTGCTGCCGTTGCCGATCGTCGTGTTGCCCGTGTACACGTTCGCGCCGCCGAGGGTCGTCGTCGACGGGCCGCTCACCGCCAGGTTGCCCCCGCCCGAGATCGGGCCGCTCAG
>NZ_BCPO01000201.1:0-3261 GCF_016586105.1 Burkholderia sp. E168m15 | reverse complement strand
GCCGAGATCACCGCGTTGCCGAGCGTCGTGCCCGCGACGCTGGCCCCGAGTGTCGCCGCCGGTGCCGCCGACGCTCAGCGTGCCGCTGCCGAGTGCGGTCGGCGTGCCGGCCAGCAGCGTGCCGCCGCCGGTGACGCTCGTGCCGCCGGTGTAGGTGTTCGCCCCCGACAGCGTCGTCGTCGCCGGACCGTTGACCGCGAGCGTGCCGCTCCCCGAGATCGCGCCGGTCAGGCCGAGGCTGTTAGGGCCACTCACCGTCAGCGTCGCCCCCGTACCGAGGTTCACCGCATTGGCGAGCGTCGTGCCCGGCGTGCCAGCTGCCAGCGTGCCGCCCGCACCGCTCGCGTTGAGCGTGCCGGTACCGAGCGCCGTGTTGCTGCCCGCGACCAGCGTGCCGCCACCGGTCAGGTTCGTGCCGCCCGAATACGTGTTCGGACCGGTCAGCGTCTCGGTGCCCGTGCCCGACAACGTGAGGCTGCCGCCCGCGCCCGCGATCGTGCCGCCGAACGTGCCGCTGCCCGACCCGCCGAGCGTCAGGTTGTTGCCGCCCAGGTTCACCGTCGAACCGGCGACGCCCGACAGCGCCGTCGTCGTTTGCGGCGTCGTCGCGCCGCTGACGTCGAAGGTCGCGCCCGCACCGGTCAGGCTCAGCGGGCTGCTACCGGAGAGGCTGCCGCCCGCGCCGATCGCCAGCGTGCCGCTGTTGATCGTCGTCGCACCGGTGTACGAGTTGTTGCCCGTCAGCGTTTGCGTGCCGCTGCCCGACAACGTCAAGCCGCCCGTGCCGGCCACGGTGCCGCCGTACGTGCCGTTACCGGCACCGGCCAGCGTCAGCGTGTTGCTGCCGAGATTCACGGTCGAACCCGACACGCCCGACACGGCGCCCGTGGTCTGCGGCGTCGTGGCCGCGCTCAGATCCAGCGTGGCGCCCGTACCCGACAGATCGACCGCGCTGCCGGCCGACAGGCTGCCGCCCGCGCCGACCGCCAGCGTGCTGCCGTTGCCGATCGTCGTGTTGCCGGTGTACGTGCCCGCGCCGGTGAGCGTCGTCGTCGACGGACCGTTCACCGCGAGGTTGCCGCTGCCGCCGATCGCGCCGCCCAGGCCGAGATTGTTCGCACCGCCAACCGTCAGCGTCGAACCCGCGCCGAGATTCACCGCGTTGCCGAGCGTCGTGCCGGCCACGCTGGTGCCGAGCGCGCCGCCCGCGCCGCTCGTGTTCAGCGCGCCCGTGCCGAGCGCCGAACCACTGCCGGCGAGCAGCGTGCCGCCGCCGCTCAGGGTCGTGCCGCCCGTGTACGTGTTCGTCCCGTTGAGCGTTTCGGTACCCGTGCCCGCCAGCGTCAGGCTGCCGCCCGTGCCGGCGATCGTGCCGCCGTACGTGCCGCTGCCCGACCCGCCGAGCGTCAATGCGTTGCCGCCGAGGTTCACCGTCGAACCCGATACGCCCGACAACGCACCCGTCGACTGCGGCGACGTGGCCGCGCTCAGATCGAGCGTCGCACCTGCACCGGCCAGATCGACCGCGCTGCCGCCGGACAGGCTGCCGCCCGCGCCGACCGCCAGCGTGCTGCCGTTGCCGATCGTCGTGTTGCCGGTGTACGTGCCGACGCCGGTGAGCGTCGTCGTCGACGGGCCGTTCACCGCCAGATTGCCGCTGCCCGAGATCGTGCCGCCCAGGCCGAGATTGTTCGCACCGCCAACCGTCAGCGTCGACCCCGCGCCGAGGTTCACCGCGTTGCCGAGCGTCGTGCCGGCCACGCTCGTGCCGAGCGTGCCGCCCGCGCCGCTCGTGTTCAGCGCGCCCGTGCCCAGTGCCGAACCATTGCCCGCGATCAACGTGCCGCCACCGGTCAGGCTCGTGCCGCCCGTGTACGTGTTGACTCCGGTCAGCGTTTCGGTACCCGTGCCGCCCAGCGTCAGGCTGCCGCCCGCACCCGCGATCGTGCCGTCGTAAGTACCGCTACCCGAACCGCCGAGCGTCAGGTTGTTGCCGCCCAGGTTCACCGTCGAACCGGCCACGCCCGACAGCGTGCCGGTCGTCTGCGGCGTGGTCGCGCCGCTCAGGTCGAAGGTTGCGCCCGCACCCGTCAGGCTCACCGGCGTCGTCCCCGACAGGCTGCCGCCCGCGCCGATCGCCAGCGTGCCGCTGTTGATCGTCGTCGCGCCCGTGTACGTATTGCTGCCCGTCAGCGTTTCCGTGCCGGTGCCCGACATCGTCACGCCGCCGGTGCCGGCGATGTTGCCCGCATAGGTACCGCTGGCCGACCCGCCGAGCGTCAGGTTGTTGTTGCCCAGGTTCACCGTCGAGCCGGCCACACCCGAGATCGCGCCGGTCGATTGCGGCGACGCGGCGCCGCTCAGGTCGAGCGTCGCGCCGGCCGCCGTCAGGCTGACCGGGCTGCTCGACGACAGGCTGCCGTTGCCGCCGATCGCGAGCGTGCCGCTGTTGATCGTCGTCGCGCCGGTGTAGGTGTTGGTACCCGTCAGCGTTTCGGTGCCGGTGCCCGACAGCGTCAACCCGCCCGTGCCGCCGATCACGCCCCGTACGTGCCGCTGCCCGCGCCGCCGAGCGTCAGCGTATTGCCGCCCAGGTTGACGTTCGTGCCCGCGCCGCCGGACAGCGCGCCGGTCGTCTGCGCGGAAGTCGCCGCGCTCAGGTCGAGCGTCGCACCCGTGCCCGACAGGTCGATCGCGCTGCCCGACGACAGGCTGCCGCCCGCGCCGACCGCCAGCGTGCTGCCGCCGCCGATCGTCGTGCTGCCGGTGTAGGTGTTCGCGCCCGACAGCGTCGTCGTCGAAGGACCATTGACCGCGAGGTTGCCGCTGCCGCCGATCGCGCCGCCCAGACCCAGATTGTTCGCACCGCCAACCGTCAGCGTCGAACCCGCGCCGAGATTCACCGCGTTGCCGAGCGTCGTGCCGGGCGTGCTCGCGGCCAGCGTGCCGCCTGCGCCGCTCGTGTTCAGCGCACCCGTGCCGAGCGCCGAGCCGTTGCCCGCCACCAGCGTGCCGCCGCCGCTCAGGGTCGTGCCGCCCGTGTACGTGTTGTTGCCGGTCAGCGTTTCGGTGCCCGTGCCCGACAACGTGAGACTGCCGCCCGCGCCCGCGATCGTGCCGCCGTACGTGCCGTTGCCCGTGCCGCCGAGCGTCAGGTTGTTGCCGCCGAGGTTCACCGTCGAACCGACGACGCCCGACAGCGTGCCCGTGGTCTGCGGCGTGGTCGCGCCGCTGACGTCGAAGGTCGCGCCCGCACCGGCC
>NZ_BCPO01000200.1:0-844 GCF_016586105.1 Burkholderia sp. E168m15 | reverse complement strand
GCCGCCCGCGCCGATCGCCAGCGTGCCGCTGTTGATCGTCGTCGCACCGGTGTACGTGTTGGTCCCCGTCAACGTTTCCGTGCCGGTGCCCGACAGCGTCAAGCCGCCCGTGCCGCCGACCGTTCCGCCGAACGTGCCGTTGCCCGACCCGCCGAGCGTCAGCGTGTTGCCGCCGAGGTTCACCGCCGAACCGGCTGCGCCCGACAGCGTGCCCGTGGTCTGCGGCGACGTGGCCGCGCTCACGTCCAGGGTCGCGCCCGCGCCGGCCAGATCGATCGCGCTGCCCGACGACAGGCTGCCGCCCGCGCCGACCGCCAGCGTGCTGCCGTTGCCGATCGTCGTGTTGCCGGTGTACGTGCCCGCGCCGGTGAGCGTCGTCGTCGACGGACCATTCACCGCGAGGTTGCCGCTGCCCGAGATCGCGCCGCCGAGACCCAGGTTGTTCGCACCGCCAACCGTCAATGTCGAGCCCGAACCGAGATTGATCGCGTTGGTCAGCGTCGTACCGGCCACGCTGGTGCCGAGCGTGCCGCCCGCGCCGCTCGTGTTCAGCGCGCCCGTGCCGAGCGCCGAGCCGCTGCCCGCGATCAGCGTGCCGCCGCCGGTGAGATTCGTGCCACCCGTGTAGGTATTGTTGCCCGTCAGCGTTTCGGTACCCGTGCCCGACAACGTGAGGCTGCCGCCCGCGCCCGCGATCGTGCCGCCGTACGTGCCGCTGCCCGTGCCGCCGAGCGTCAGGTTGTTGCCCCCCAGGTTCACCGTCGAACCGGCCACGCCCGACAGCGTACCCGTGGTCTGCGGCGTGGTCGCGCCGCTGACGTCGAAGGTTGCCCCCGCACCCGCG
>NZ_BCPO01000199.1:0-2415 GCF_016586105.1 Burkholderia sp. E168m15 | reverse complement strand
AGATTCACCGGGCTGCTCGCCGACAGGCTGCCGCCCGCGCCGATCGCCAGCGTGCCGCTGTTGATCGTCGTCGCGCCGGTGTACGTGTTGGTGCCGGTCAGCGTTTCCGTTCCCGTACCGGCCATCGTCAGCCCGCCGGTGCCGCCGATCGTCCCCGCATAGCTGCCGTTGCCGGCGCCGGCCAGCGTCAGCGTGTTGCCGCCGAGGTTCACGTTCGTGCCCGCTACGCCGGACAGCATGCCGCTCGTCTGCGGCGTGGTCGCCGCGCTGATGTCGAGCGTCGCGCCCGCGCCGGCCAGGTCGAGCGCGCTGCCCGCCGACAGGCCGCCGCCCGCGCCCACCGCCAGCGTGCTGCCGCCGCCGATCGTCGTGTTGCCGGTGTAGGTGTTCACGCCCGTGAGCGTCGTCGTCGACGGGCCGCTGACCGACAGGCCGCCGCTGCCCGAAATCCCGCCGCCCAGCCCGAGATCGTTCGCACCGCCAACCGTCAGCGTCGAACCCGCGCCGAGATTCACCGCATTGCCGAGCGTCGTGCCGGCCACGCTCGTGCCGAGCGAGCCACCCGCGCCCGTCACGTTCAGCGCGCCGGAGCCCAGCGCGCTGCCGTTGCCCGCGATGAGCCCGCCGCCGCTCAACGTGGTGCCGCCGTCATAGGTGTTCGTGCCGGTGAGCGTCGTGGTGCCCGCGCCGGTCTGCGCAAGCCCGCCGCTGCCGGAAATCGTGCCGCTCAGGCCGAGATCGTTCGCGCCGTTCAGCCCGAGCGTCGCACCCGCGCCGAGCGTCACCGCGTTGCCGAGCGTCGTGCCGCTCACGCTGGCGTTCAGCGTGCCGTTGCCGGTCACGTTCAACGCGCCGGAACCGAGCGCCGTATTGCTGCCCACGCTCAGTCCGCCGCTGTTCAGCGTCGTCCCGCCGCCGTAGGTGTTCGCGCCGCCGAGCGTGGTCGTGCCCGCGCCGGACTGCACCACGCCGCCCGCGCCGGAAATCGTCCCGTTCAGGCCGAAGTCGAACGCGCCGCCGAGATGCAGCGTCGAGCCGATGCCCAGATCGACGGCGTTCGCCAGCAGCAGGTTAGCCGTGCTCGCACTGAGCGCGCCGCCGCTGCCGGTGACGGTGAGTGCGCCCGTGCCGAGCGCCGTATTGCTGCCGACCGACAGACCGCCGGCGCCGAGCGTCGTACCGCCCGTGTACGTGTTCGCGCCGGTGAGCGCGGTTGTTCCGCTGCCGGTTTGCGCGAGACTGCCGCCACCGGCGATGATGCCGCCGAGGCCCAGGTCGTTCGTGCCGCCGAGCGTCAGTGACGAACCGGCGCCGAGATTCACCGCGTTGTTCAGCGTCGTGCCGGCGATGCTCGCGGCCAGCGTGCCGCCGGCGCCGGCGACGTTCAACGCGCCCGTGCCGAGTGCCGCACCATTGCCGGCGACCAGCGTGCCGCCACCGGCGAGGTTCGTGCCGCCCGTGTACGTGTTGGCCCCGTTCAGCGTTTCGGTGCCCGTGCCCGACAGCGTCAGACTACCGCCTGCGCCCGCGATCGTGCCGCCGAACGTGCCGCTGCCGGCGCCGCCGAGCGTCAGGCCGTTGCCGCCGAGGTTCACCGTCGAACCGGCCACGCCCGACAGCGTGCCGATCACCTGCGGCAGCGCTGCACCGCTCAGGTCGAACGTCGCGCCGGCGCCGCCCAGGTTGACTGCGCCGCCTGCCGCCAGGCTGCCGCCCGCGCCGATCGCCAGCGTGCCGCTGTTGATCAGTGTGCCGCCGGTGTACGTGTTGGTGCCCGTCAACGTTTCCGTGCCGGTGCCGGCGAGCGTCAGCCCGCCCGCACCGCCGATCGTGCCGCCGAACGTGCCGTTACCGGAGCCGCCGAGCGTCAGCGTATTGCCGCCGAGATTCACCGCCGCGCCGGCCGTACCGACCAGCCCGCCCGTCGTCTGCGGCGATGTGGCCGCGCTCAGGTCGAGCGTCGCGCCCGCGCCGGTCAGATCGAACAGGCTGCCGCCCGACAGGCTGCCGCCGGCACCCACCGCGAGCGTGCTGCCGTTGCCGATCGTCGTGTTGCCGGTGTAGCTGCCCACCCCCGTGAGCGTCGTGATCGACGGGCCGCTGACCGACAGATTGCCGCCGCCCGAAATCGCACCGCCGAGGCCGAGATTGTTCGCGCCGCCGACCGTCAGCGTCGCGCCCGCGCCGAGATTCACCGCGTTGCCGAGCACCGTGCCGCCGACGTTCGTGCCGAGCGAGCCGCCCGCGCCGGCCACGTTCAGCGCGCCCGTGCCGAGCGCCGAGCCATTGCCGGCGATCAAGCCGCCACCGCTCAGCGTCGTGCCGCCCGAGAACGTGTTCGCCCCGAGCAGCGTCGTCGTGCCGCTGCCGGTTTGCGCGAGGCCGCCGTTGCCGGCAATCACGCCGCCGAGGCTC
>NZ_BCPO01000198.1:0-1867 GCF_016586105.1 Burkholderia sp. E168m15 | reverse complement strand
CGTCGTCGTGCCGCTGCCGGTTTGCGCGAGGCCGCCGTTGCCGGCAATCACGCCGCCGAGGCTCAGATCGGCCGCACCGTTCAGCCCGAGCGTCGCGCCCGCGCCGAGGTTCACCGCGTTGCCGAGCAAGGTACCGGCGACGTTCGTGGCGAGCGTGCCGCCCGCCCCGCTCACATTCAGCGCGCCTGTGCCGAGCGCCGCGCCGTTGCCGGCGATCAGTCCGCCGCCGCTCAGCGTGGTGCCGCCCGAGAACGTGTTCGCCCCGAGCAGCGTCGTCGTGCCGCTGCCGGTTTGCGCGAGCCCGCCGTTGCCGGCGATCGTGCCGCTCAGGCCGAGATCGTTCGCGCCGTTCAACCCCAGCGTGACGCCGGCGCCAAGATTGACCGCATTGCCGAGCGTCACGCCCGGCACGCTCGCGCCGAGCGACGCCGAGCCGTTGACGTCGAGTGCGCCGAGGCCGAGCGCCGCGCCGCTGCCGACGACCAGGCTGCCGCCCGTCAGCGCGGTGCCGCCCGCATACGTGTTGTTGCCGGTCAGCGCCTGCGAGCCGGTGCCGGCGAGCGTCAGCCCGCCCGCCCCGCCGATGTTGCCCGCGAAGACGCCGCTGCCGCTGCCCGCGAGCGTCAGGTGGTTCGCACCGAGATCGATCGTCGAACCGGCGACACCCGACAGCGTGCCGATCGACTGCGGCGTGGTCGCCCCGCTGATATTGAACTGCGCACCGGCGCCGGTCAGGTTGACGGGGCTCGACGCGGCAAGACTGCCGCCCGCGCCGATCGCGAGCGTGCCGCTGCCGATCGTGGTGCCGCCGGTAAACGTTTCGGCCGCAGTGAGCGTCGTTCTACCCGGGCCGTTCACGGACAGGCCGCCGCTACCGGAAATGATCCCGCCCAGCCCGAGATCGTTCGCACCCCCAACCGTCAGCGCCGCGCCTGCGCCGAGCTGGATCGCGTTGCCGAGCACCGTGCCGCCGACGGTCGTGCCGAGCGAGCCGCCCGCGCCGGTCACGTTCAGCGCGCCCGTGCCCAGTGCCGCGCCGTTGCCGGCGAGGATGCCGCCACCGCTCAGCGTCGTGCCGCCCGAGAACGTGTTCGCGCCGGTCAGCGTCGTGATGCCCGAGCCGATTTGCGCGAGACCGCCGCTACCGCCGATCACGCCGTTCAGGCCCAGATCGTTCGCGCCGGTCAATGCAAGTGTCGCGCCCGCGCCGAGGTTCATCGCGTTGCCCAGCGCGATGCCGTTCACGCTCGCGCCGAGCGCACCGCCCGCGCCGGCGACGTTGAGCGCGCCGCTGCCGAGCGCCGTATTGCTGCCGGCGAGCAGCGTGCCGGCGCTCAGCGTCGTGCCGCCGCCGAAGGTGTTCGCGCCGGACAGCGTCGTCGTCCCCGTGCCGCTCAGCACGAGACCGCCGCTGCCGCCGATCGCGCCGCTCAGGCCGAGGTCGTTCGCGCCATTCAGCGTCAGCGATGCGCCGTTCAAATTGACGTCGTTCGCGAGCGCCGCGCCGGCAGCCAGATCCGCGCTCAGCGAACCGCCGAGGTCGCTCACGTTCAACGCGCCGCCCACGCCGAGCGCCGTGTTGCCGCCGACGATCAGGCTCCCGCCGCCCGTCAGGCTCGCGCCGCCCGTAAACGTGTTCGCGCCGGACAGCGTCGTCGCGCCGGTACCGCCGAGCGCCAGGCCGCCCGCGCCCGAGATCGCGCCGTTCAGGCCGAGATCGGCGGCGCCGTTCAGGCCGAGCGTTGCGCCCGCACCCAGATTCACTGCATTGCCGAGCACCGTGCCGGCGACGTTCGTCGCGAGGGTGCCGCCCCGTGCCGGATACGTTCAGCGCGCCCGTGCCGAGCGCCGCGCCGTTGCCGGCGAT
>NZ_BCPO01000197.1:0-19398 GCF_016586105.1 Burkholderia sp. E168m15 | reverse complement strand
GCCGCTTTGCGCGAGGCCGCCGTTACCGGCGATCGTGCCGCCGAGGCTCAGGCCGGCCGCGCCGTTCAGGCCCAGCGTGGCGCCTGCATCGAGATTCACCGCATTGCCGAGCAGCGTGCCGCCGACGTTGGTCGCCAGCGAGCCGCCCGCACCGGTCACATGCAGCGCGCCGGTGCCGAGCGCCGCGCCGGTGCCGGCGATCAGCCCGCCGCCGCTCAGCGCCGTGCCGCCCGAGAACGTGTTCGCGCCGAGCAGCGTCGTCGTCCCCGCGCCGGTTTGCGCAAGACCGCCATTGCCGGCGATCGTGCCGCTCAGGCCGAGGTTGGCCGAACCGTTCAGGCCCAGCGTCACGCCGGTGTCGATATTCACGGCATTGCCGAGCAACGTGCCGCCGATGCTGGTGCCGAGCGTGCCGCCCGCGCTGCTCACGTTCAGCGCGCCCGCGCCGAGCGCCGTGCCGGTGCCGACGACGAGCCCCCCGCCGCCCGTCAGATTCGTTCCGCCCGTGAACGAATTGGCGCCGTTCAGCGTCAGCGTGCCGGTGCCGCTCGCGTTCAGCGCACCGCCGCCGCCGATCGTGCCCGACAACGCGAGCCCGTTCGCGCCGTCGACCGTCAGGCTCGTGCCGAGCGCCACGTTGTTGAGGAGGTTCACGCCGGCCGCGCCGGCCTCGAGCGTGCCGCCGCCGGCGACGATCGTGCCGGTGCCCAGGGCCCCGGCGCCGTGGACGATCGCGGTGCCGCCGGTCAGCGACGCGTTCGTCGCGGTCGATGCGCCGGTGAGGTCCCACGTGCCGCCCTGCACGCCGAGGTTGTTGAAATTGCCGTACGTATCGACTGCAATGGTGCCGTTCGCCGGGCTACCGACAGCCGTGTTCAGTTGCAGGTTGAGCGTGTTGTTGCCGCCCAGGCCGGCATCGACGCCGAGCCCGACCGACGACCCGGTCTGCGCATTGAACGTGTTCGACGTGCCGAGGGCCGCGCCCAGCGACACGTTGCCGGTGACGGTGCCGGCGTTGGTGAACGTGTTCCCCGCGCCCGGCGTCCCGCTGGGCGCGAGCACCACCGAACCGTTGATCGCGCCGCCGCTCGCGTTGGTGAAGTTGACCTGTGCGCCGCCCGACGTGGTCACGACCTGCGCGGTCGGGCCGGCGCTGAAGCCCAGCAAGCCGGTCGTACCGATCGTGCCGGCATTCGTGATGTTCGTCGTGCCGCCCGTGCCGTTGTATACCGTCAGCGCCGGCCCGTTGAGCAGCGAGCTCGTCGACCCCATCATCACGCCCGAGCTGGTGTTCGTGACGTTGACGGTGCTCGCCGACCCGACATTGCCGACCACCGTGCCGTTCGACACGAGGCTCAACCCGGACAACGCGGGGTCGATCCTGCCGTTGTTGGTCAGCGTGACGCCGCTGCCGGTCAGCGACAGCGCGGTGCCGCCGAGCAACGGCACCACGGATACGGTCGCGAGCGGCGCAACGGTCAGGTTGAGATTGTTGGTGCCGTTCGAATAGGACGTGGTGGCTCCGGTACAACTGACGATCGTCGTTCCGGTGCAGGCGGCCAGCGCGTCGACGGGGACGATCCCGGCACCGACCAGCGCGACCAGCATGCCGGTCGGGACGAGGAGTTTCGGACGTGCTTCCGCGCGCTTTTTGTTCGAGCCCATGCGCATACGCATAATCACACCTTCCCATAAGAGAATCGACGACACCGGGTATTGCCTCGACGCATTTAAAATGCCGAAGACAAATACTGGAATTCGCTATTCGATGTTTTTTAGAAAAACACCGCCCCGTCACCAATCCGAAGTGGTTGGCTGGATTAAAAACAAATAAGAATGAATCGATGAGAATTATTGAATCGGCATATTTTACTTTTAAGCCCCCTTCGTCACCCGGTAAGTTTTTCGCTAATCAGAAACAGTTGTTTTCATATAGCCGGAAGCACTGCCCGGGGGAGCACAGTCGAACCCCGTCCGTCCCTGCAGGCCAACACCGCCTCGCCGCCGAAATCCCGTATGTACGGAGCCTTCCGCCCGACAATCAAACGCCGGACCTGCCCGGTCGGACAACCGTACCGCCGTCGCCCCGCCTACCCGTTCGTCAGTACCTGCCGTCCGATTCTCATGTCTCCAGGCGTGATCGCGAGACAAATATAGGCTCGACTCGCAAACGTTTTCCATGGGCCGGATATTTTTTTGGCAAAACTCAACATTCTTTCATCCCGATTAACTCATTTACGCCCGAGATGAAAATGATTCTCTTTAAGTAAATCACGCAAATCATTAAGAAAGGCAAAAAAATCAAATTCCCGGATGCCGAATTTTTAGCGGATCTGCTTTAATTGATTCAGATCCGCCGCATTGCCTTTCCGATTCGCGGGCGATAACGAGGTGTCCAAGGGAGAACTTCACGATGGTGACGTTGAACATCAACAACCGGCCGGCCGAGATCGATGCCGATCCGTCGACGCCGGTGCTCTGGGTGCTGCGCGACAACCTCGGGCTGACCGGCACCAAGTTCGGCTGCGGCACCGGCGACTGCGGCGCCTGCACCGTTCATGTCGACGGCCGGGCGGCCCGAAGCTGCACGCTGGCGCTGTCGGCGGTCGGCAGTGCGCGCATCACGACGTCCGAACATCTCGCCGACGATGCGCTCGGCAAGGCCGTCCTCGACGCGTGGCTCCGGCACGACGTCGCGCAATGCGGCTACTGCCAGAGCGGTCAGATGATGAGCGCGGCCGCCCTGCTGCGCGGCAACAAGGCGCCGACCGACGCCGACATCGATCGCGCGATGGCCGGCAACCTGTGCCGCTGTGCGACCTACCAGCGCATCCGCGCCGCGATTCACGATGCGGCCAGCGCGCTTGCCTGAGCCTGCCGGGAGACTTTGACCATGCGTATTCGCACTGCCGGGCGCCCGGCGAGCACCGACGCCCCCCACCCCGACGCTTCGCCGGTCGCCGGAACAGGTTCTCCGTCGCTCGGCCGGCGCGGCTTCCTGAAACTCACGATGGCGGCGAGCGGCTGCCTTGCACTGGGCATCGCGCCGACCCGGGCCACGGCCGAAGCCGGCAAAGCCCTTCCGTCTTCGCCACCGCAAGCATTCCTGATCATCGCGCCGGACAACACGGTGACGATCGCCGTCAACCGGACGGAATCCGGCCAGGGCGTCAGCACCGCGCTGCCGATGGCGCTGGCCGACGAACTGGATGCCGACTGGCGCAACGTACGCACCGTGCTCGCACCGGCCGGCGAGCCGTACAAGGACCCGGTGACGGGCATCCAGATGACCGGCGGCGCGACGTCGGTCAATCACTCGTTCGCGCAATACCGCGAACTCGGCGCGTCCGCGCGCGCGATGCTCGTCGCCGCGGCCGCGCGGCGCTGGAACGTCGATCCCGCCGCGTGCCGCACCGCGAACGGTGTCGTGACGGCCGGCAACCGCAGCGCGACCTACGGCGAACTGGCGCCCGACGCGATGGAGATGCCGGTGCCGCAGCGGGTGCCGTTGAAATCGCCGGACCAGTTCCGCATCATCGGCAAGCCGACACCGCGCATCGACGCACGCGCGATGCTCGACGGCACGCTCAAGTACGGGATGGATTGGCGCCTGCCGGACATGAAGGTGGCCGTGATCGCGCGCCCGCCACGCTTCGGCGGGCAGGTCGCGAGCTACAACGCGGCCGCGGCCCGGGCGATCAAGGGCGTGGTGGAAGTCGTCGAGATCCCGGTCGACCGCGGCGGCACCGGCGTGGCCGTCATCGCCGATGGGTACTGGCCGGCCAAACTCGGGCGCGATGCGCTGCAGGTCACATGGAAGGACAGCGGGTCGAGCGTGTCGTCAGCGGAACAGATGCGCGCTTACAAGCAGCTCGCCGCCTCGCCCGGCACCGTGGTGCGGACAGCGTCGAGCGGCAGTGCGCCGCCACCGGCAACACGGATTCAGAAGGAATACGAATTTCCGTATCTCGCGCATGCGCCGATGGAGCCGCTCAGCTGTACGGTGGACGTCGGCCCGGCGAGCTGCGCGTGCGGGATCAAGATCTGGGGCGGATCGTCGCTGCAGACGGCCGATCGCGCCGCGGTCGCGAAGGCGCTCGGCGTGGCGCCGGCCAAGGTCCAGATCTTCACGTTGACGTCGGGCGGCGACTACGGCCGGCGTTCGACGCCGACGTCGGACTACGTGGTCGAAGCCGCGCGCGTATCCGCCGCCTATCTGGCGGCCGGCCACCTCGGCCCGGTCAAGACGATCTGGACGCGCGAGGACGATCTGCGCGGCGGCTATTACCGCCCGATGGTGCTGCATCGCGTCGACATCGGCGTGGACGGCAGCGGCACCGTGCGCGACTGGCAGCACGTCGTCGTCGGCCAGTCGGTGCTGAAGGGTTCGCCGCTCGAGCGCACGACGATTCGCAAGGGTGGCGTCGACCCCGCGCTGACCGAAGGCGTCGCCGACAGCCCGTACGGCTTTCCGATGCAGGTGTCGGTCCATCAGACGGACGCGGACGTGCCGGTCCAGTCGTGGCGCTCGGGCGGCCATACGCATACGGCATTCGTGATGGAGACGCTGGTCGACGAGCTCGCGCACGCGGCGCGACAGGACCCGGTCGCGTATCGGATGGCACGGCTGTCCGGTCCCGAGCACGCGCCCCATCGCCAGGCGCTCGCGCTCGCCGTCGACAAATCCGGCTACGGCACGCGCACGCTGCCTGCCGGGCACGCATGGGGCACGGCCATGCATGAATCGGCCGGGACGGTCGTGGCTTACGTGACGGAGGTCTCGATCGAAGCGCAGCAACCGCGCGTGCATCGCGTGACGGCCGGCGTGTATGCGGGCCGCATCGTCAACCCGACTGGCGCGGAAGCGCAGATCCAGGGCGGCGCGCTGTTCGGCCTCGCGACGACGAAGCCGGGCTTCGCGATCGACGTCGACCATGGCGCGGTGCGCAACGCCGGTTTCGCCGACTATCCACCCGTGCGCATGCAGGAAGCGCCGCCGGTGGATGTCTTCTTCGTTCCGTCGGACGCGCATCCGACCGGGTTGAGCGACGCCGGCGTGCCGCCGATCGCACCGGCGGTGGCCAACGGTGCGTTCGTCCTGACCGGCGAGCGGATGCATGCGTTGCCGTTCGCGCCGATGCTGGTCGCGGCAGCCGCCCCGGCGATGCCGGCGGCCCCCGCGGCAGCCGTCGACGACGATCCGTACGGCGACCTGGCGGCCGGCGGCTGCCGGATGCCGCGCAAGGCCAAGCCGGCCGCGTTGAAGCCCAGGACCGGTCAGAGCCAGGCAGGCGTCGGCCAGGCCCCGTCGATGCCGAAATTCCTGCGGCCGAAACGACGCGCCGGCATCCCGTGCATCGACGATCTGAAGAAAGGCACGGTGTGACGTAGACGATCCGGCCAGCGGCTGCGCCCGGCACGCCCGCCGGGCCAGGCGCAGCCGCATGGACCATCGCGACGGCGGGACAGCGCGCCCGCCGTCGCGTTCACCCTCGCACGCGCCGCATCCTGAGCGTCGCCGACGGCGATTCGCCGAACGCGCGCTTGTACTCGATCGCGAAGCGTCCGAGGTGCGCGAAACCCCATTTCAGCGCGATATCGGTGACCGACGCGAGCCCCGGCGTATCGTCGGCCAGCAGTTCGTCGCGCACATGTTGCAGCCGCAACTGCCGCACGAAGCCCATCGGCGTGATCCCGTGGCGATTGCGAAAGCCGGCGAACAGCGTGCTCGGGCTGACGCCGGCGAGATCGGCGAGCCGTTCGATCGTCAGCGGCTCGTCGAGATGCGCGCGAATGTATTCCTCGACGCGCCGCACGTAGAACGGCGCGAGCGCCGTCGGCAGGCGCCGCGTGCCGTCGCGTGCGCTGTTCGGGTGGCCGTGCAGCAGCAGGTTGAGCAGCGTCGATTCGAGCTGCTCGAACGCAAGCGGATGACGCAACGGATGCGCGTCCGTCGCGATCGCGCCGGCGAGCACCGGCAGCAATTGCGCGAGACAGGTGCCCTGCGGCGACGCCAGGCTGAATTCCGGTTCGAATTCGACGCTCGCACGCCGGTCGTCGCCGAAATGCCGCTGCGCGTGGCGCTCCATCACTTCACGCTCGATGCGCAGGATCACCTGCGGGCACGCATCGCCCCAGCGCATCTTCAACGGCAGCGTCGGCGAAAGCAGCGACGCGGTGCCCGGCGACGACACGAAGCGCGTCGCGCCGCATTCGATCTCGGCGTCGCCGCGCAGCGGAATCTGCAGCAGGAAGAAATGCTCGAGCGGCCCCGGCTCGATGCTGACGCCGCCACCGTAATCGAGCAGGTTCAACGACAGGTTGCCCCAGCGCGCATGGTGCATGCAGCTGTGCAGCGCACGCGATTCGCCGGTCGGCGTGAGCCGGTGCGGCTTGAACACATCGGCCACGCGTGCGCGCACCTCGTCGACGTCGTTCGACTGCAGCAGCAGCGTGTCGTGATTGAAACAGGCGGCATCGGCCAGCCAGCCGGTTTCGAAAAATTGCGCCATCGAAGTTCTCCCGTCGTGCTCGATCGCACTCGCGCCGTGCATGCATTCCCGCTATCGGGGAATCCGCCGCACGATCCGGACAGCGCCTGGAGTATCCGGACAGTCCGTCCTACGAAACACGCAAGTCCCGCGCAAGCCACGCAAGAAGCGGACCGTTCGCGCATCGTAGAAAACTGTGCGGGCCTTCCGCATCCGCACATACCCGCACTCGGCCCCGGCCCGCCGGCCTGCGGCAGCCGCTGCCGCAGGTTTCCGGAATTCGCGGATACCGGCCGAAGAAAGCGGATAGAAACGCCCATTTCGGCCGCCAATACTGGGCCGTCACCGAAACCAACCGCATGGAGGGACCCATGAACGGACGTCACATCGAGATTCCAGCGCCGGACGGCGGCGCGTTCCGCGCGTACCTGAGCACGCCGGCCGGCGGCACCGGGCCGGGCATCGTGCTCTGTCACGAGATCTTCGGCGCGAACGCGACGATGCGCGACGTGGCCGACTATTACGCCGAGGAAGGCTATACGGTGCTCGTGCCGGACCTGTTCTGGCGCCAGGCCCCGGGCATCGAGCTCGGTGATACGGCGGCCGATTTCGCGCGCGCGATGGCCCTTTATCGCGAATACGACGAAAACAAGGGCGTCGAGGACATCGGCGCCGCGCTGGCCGAGTTGCGCGAGCGGCCGGAATGCACGGGCGAGGCCGGCGTGCTCGGCTACTGCCTCGGCGGCAAGCTCGCGTATCTCGCCGCGTGCCGGCTGCCGGGCGTGGCCGCGGCGGTCAGTTACTACGGCGTGGGCATCGAGCATGCGCTGGACGAAGCCGCGCACCTGCACGGGCGGCTCGTGCTGCAGATCGCGGAGCTGGACCGCTTCTGCCCGCCCGACGCGCAGCAGCGCATCGCGGCTGCGCTGGCGGGCCGCGGCGGCGTCGAAGTCTACGTCTACCCCGGCGTCGATCATGCATTCGCCCGCGCCGGCGGCGATCATTTCGACAAGGCCGCCGCGGTCATGGCCCACCAGCGCGCGATCGCCGCGTTCCGCGCCGCGCTCGGCCCGCGCTACGACCTGTCCGCGCTGTGGGAAACGCACCTGAAGCACGAGTTCGACACGCGCAACGTCGACGCGACGATGGCCACGATGGTCGCCGAGCCGTACGTCAACCATATTCCGACACTGACGGGCGGCGTCGGCCACGACGAACTGAAGCGCTTCTACACGCATCACTTCGTGCATGCGAACCCGCCCGACACGACGATCACGCCGATCTCGCGCACGATCGCCGCGAGCCAGATCGTCGACGAGCTGCTGTTCCGCTTCACGCACACCACCGAGATCGACTGGATGCTGCCGGGCGTCGCGCCGACCGGCAAGCGTG
The DNA here is from genome assembly GCF_016586105.1 of Burkholderia sp. E168m15. Classification (NCBI taxonomy): domain Bacteria; kingdom Pseudomonadati; phylum Pseudomonadota; class Betaproteobacteria; order Burkholderiales; family Burkholderiaceae; genus Burkholderia; species Burkholderia sp. E168m15. The sequence continues at coordinate 11,515 of NZ_BCPO01000197.1, read as the reverse complement.
TCGAGATTCCGCTCGTCGCGATCGTCAAGTTTCGCGGCGACAAGCTCTATCACGAACACATCTACTGGGACCAGGCGAGCGTGCTCGTGCAGATCGGCCTGCTCGATCCGGCCGGCCTGCCGGTCGCGGGCGTCGACACGGCCCGCAAGCTGCTCGACGAAACCGTCCCGTCGAACGGCCTGATGCGCCGCTGGCACGACAGCACGCCATCGACGGATGCGCACTGACGCGGCCCTTCCCTCACCCCACGATTCCCGGAGACACACCATGAATGCCCTTGCTGGCAAAGTCGCGCTCGTCACCGGCGGCGCCACGCTGATCGGCGCCGCGGTCGCGCAGGACCTGAGCCGCGCCGGTGCGTGCGTCGCGATCCTCGATCTCGATGCGGACAACGGCGCACGCGTGGCCGCGTCGCTCGGCGAACGGGCGCTGTTCATCGCGCTCGACATCACCGACGATCGTGCGATCGAGCGCGCGATCGCGACGATCGTCGAGCGGTTCGGCGCGATCGACGTGCTCGTCAATCTCGCGTGCAGCTATGTCGACGACGGCATCCATGCGACCCGGAACGACTGGCTCGCCGCGATGGACGTCAACGTCGTGTCGGCCGCGATGCTCGCGAAGGCCGTGCATCCGCACATGGCCCGGCGCGGCGGCGGCGCGATCGTGAACTTCAGCTCGATCTCCGCACAGTGCGCGCAAACCGGCCGCTGGCTGTATCCGACCTCGAAGGCCGCGATCCGCCAGCTCACGCGCAGCATGGCGATGGATCTCGCGCCCGATCGCATCCGCGTCAACTCGGTATCGCCGGGCTGGACCTGGTCGCGCGTGATGGACGAGATGACGCACGGCGACCGCGCGAAGACCGATCGCGTCGCCGCGCCGTTCCACCTGCTCGGACGCGTCGGCGATCCGTCGGAAGTCGCGCAGGTCGTCACGTTCCTGTGCAGCGACGCGGCGAGCTTCGTGACCGGCGCCGACTACGCGGTGGACGGCGGCTATGCCGCGATGGGCCCCGAACAGGCGGTGCCGGCCATTCCGCGGCTCGCGGAGTGACCGTGCCGCGTCGCCGCTTCCTCCAATCATGACGGCCGCTACGCAACCAACCAAGGACCTTCCCATGAGACGCATCGCTATCGTCGGCGCCGGCCAGTCCGGCCTGCAACTCGCCTTCGCCCTGCTCGACCAGGGCTACCACGTCACGCTCGCGACCAATCGTGACGCGGAGCAGATCCGCACGGGCAAGGTCATGTCGAGCCAGTGCATGTTCCACACGTCGTTGCAGATCGAGCGCGATCTCGGCCTGAATACGTGGGAGGAAGCGTGCCCGGCCGTCGAAGGCATCGGCATCGCGGTGCCGCACCCGGACGGCCACGGCCGCAAGGCGATCGACTGGTCGTCGCGCCTCACCCGCTACGCGCAGTCGGTCGACCAGCGCGTGAAGATGGCCGACTGGCTCGACGGCGTGCGCCGCCGCGGCGCGGACGTGCGCATCGCGGACATCGGCGTGCCCGAACTCGAGGCACTCGCGCGCAGCCACGACCTCGTGCTGCTCGCGGCCGGCAAGGGCGACATCGTCGGCCTGCTCGGCCGCGACGATGCGCGCAGCCCGTTCGACCGCCCGCAGCGCGCACTGGCTCTCACCTACGTGAAAGGGATGACGCCGAGCGAGCCGTATTCGCGCGTACGCTTCAACCTGCTGCCGGGCATCGGCGAGTATTTCGTGTTTCCCGCGCTGACCACCACGGGCCCATGCGAAATCATGGTGTTCGAAGGCATCCCCGGCGGCCCGCTCGACTGCTGGGCCGACGTGAAGACGCCCGAGCAGCATCTGGACCGCAGCCTGTCGTTCCTGCAACAGTACGTGCCATGGGAATTCGAACGCTGCCGCGACGTCGAACTCACCGATCCGAACGGCACGTTGGCCGGACGTTTCGCGCCGACCGTGCGCAAGCCGTTCTTCCGGCTGCCGTCGGGCCGCACCGTGTTCGGGATGGCCGATGCGGTGGTCGTCAACGATCCGATCACCGGCCAGGGCTCGAACAACGCCGCGAAATGCGCGAACGCGTATTTCGACGCGATCGTCGCGCGCGGCGCCGCGCCGTTCGGCGAAGACTGGATGCAGCAGACCTTCGAAGGCTATTGGGCCTATGCGCAGCATGTCGTGCGCTGGACGAACTCGCTGCTCACCCCGCCGCCACCGCACATCCTCGAACTGCTCGGCGCGGCCGGCCAGTCGCCGTCGCTCGCGAAAACGATCGTCGACGGCTTCGACGATCCGCGCCGGTTCGCGCCGTGGTGGTTCGAGCCGTCGGCGTGCGCGGCGCTGATCCGCGAACACAGTGTGCGTGCGGAGTAACCGCCATGGAAACGACCGTTACCGACCGCGCGGCCCTCGACCCGATGCAGTTGCGCGCCGCGTTCGGGCAGTTCCCGACCGGCGTCACCGTGATCACCACGTGCGCGGCCGACGGGCGCAAGGTGGGCCTCACCGCGAATTCGTTCTCGTCGCTGTCGCTCGATCCGCCGCTCGTGCTGTGGAGCCTGCGCAAGGTCGCGCCGAGCCGCCCGGATTTCGTCGCGGCCACGCACTTCGCGATCAACATCCTCGCGCACGACCAGATCGACCTGTCGCGGCGCTTCGCGACGCCCAGCGCCGACAAGTTCGACGGCGTGCCGCACGTGGCATCGGAGAGCGGCGGCGTGCCGTGTCTCGGCGGCGCGAGCGCGCGCTTCGTGTGCCGCAACGTCGGCCACTACGAAGGCGGCGACCACCTGCTCTTCATCGGCGAGATCGAACGGTTCGACGCATTCGGCAAGGCGCCGCTCGTGTTCCATGCCGGCCAGTATCGCGCGATCGCCGATCATCCCGATCTTTTACGTGCCATTTAATTAGTCATACAAACGAATAATCAGGAGGTGGTGAACATGAAACTCGGCTCTCGCCTGCTCGTCGCCGCAGGCTTCGCGATCGCCGGCCTCGCCAGCCACGCGCCGGCCCACGCGGCCGATCTGCCCGCGGTCAACCTCGGCATGACCAGTTTCCTCGACGGGATGCCGCCGGCCGGCGCCGGCTGGTACGGCACGCAGTACCTGCAGTACTACACGGCCGGCCGCGTCAACGACAATGCGGGCAACAAGGTCGGGTTGCCGAAGCAGGACATCGACCTGTTCGCCGGCTTGAGCCAGCTCGTCTATCAGTCGCCGCTGACGTTCGCGGGCATGCATCCGGGCCTCGACGTGATCCTGCCGTGGATTGCGTCCGCGCGCACCGACGACGGCATCGGCAACGTCGCGCTGAATGCGCGCGCCGGCTTCGGCGATCTGCTGATCGGCCCGTTCATCCAGTTCGACCCGGTGATGGGCACGCAGGGCCCGCGCTTCGCGCAGCGCGTCGAATTCCAGTTCATCGTGCCGACCGGCGCGTACGATCCGTCGCGCGCGATCAATCCCGGCAGCCATTTCTGGTCGTTCGATCCGTACTGGGCCGCGACGCTGTGGCTCACGCCGAAATGGACCGTGTCGTGGCGGCTGCACTATCTGTGGAACGCGACCAACCATCAGCCGGCCACGGCACTCGGCCCCGACGTGACGTCGACGCAGGCCGGTCAGGCGCTCCACGTGAACTTCGCGACCGAGTACGAAGTGCGGCCCGGCCTGCGGCTGGGGCTCAACGGCTACTGGCTGCGCCAGACCACCGACATGAAGGCCAACGGGCAGGACGTGCCGGGCGCGCGCGAAGCCGTGTTCGCGATCGGGCCGGGGGCGATGGTCAGCTTCTCGCCGCACGATCACCTGCTGTTCAACGCGTACTTCGAGACTTATGCGCGCAACCGGCCGCAGGGCACGCGGATGGTGCTGCGCTACGTGCATCACTTCCAGTGACGCGCGGCGCGCCGGCTGCCCCGCCACGGGGCACCGCCGCTTCAACGGGTTAGCAGTAGGGGGCAGCCGTGAAGGCGGTGGACTACGGCTTGTTCCATGACCGACCATGGGTCCAGGATGCACTGACGCCGCTATGGTCGACCTGTCTCGCGGCGCCGCCTGGGGAGGGAGCCTCCATGAAGCCTGTTGCCGTGCCGGCCGCCGGATGGCCACCGCGTGGCCCCGGGGCCGGCACATCCGGCCTTTATCGATGCGCGCGAAGCCGCATCCGCGCGCCGCTCACGGCGCGACGCCAACGAACGTCGGCAGCAGCACGCGATACACGTGAATCATCGCCGGGCCGAGCAGCACCATCATCAGCGCGGGAAAGATGCAGAAGATCAGCGGAAACAGCAGCTTCAGCGCGATCTTCGCCGCGCGTTCCTCCGCGCGCATCCGGCGCCGCGTGCGCAGCATGTCCGACAGCACGCGCAGCGATTCGCTGATGCTCGTGCCGAACCGGTCGGCCTGGATCAGCATCGCGCAGAACGATTCGATGTCCTCCACGCCGGTGCGCAGCGCGAGATTGCGCAGCGCCGTCTCCTTCGTGAAGCCGGAGCGCATCTCGAGCAGCAGCAGGTCGAGTTCGCTCGCGACCACCTCGCTGCGAAACCGCAGCTCCTCGCTCACCTTCATCAGCGCCGCGTCGAGCCCGAGGCCGGCTTCGACGCACACCGTCAGCAAGTCGAGCGCGTCCGGAAAATCCTCGAAGATCTTCCGCTGGCGCACCTTGACCCGCTGCGACAGCACGATGTTCGGAATGTAATAGCCGATGCCGGCGAGCGCGACGAGGATCAGCGACAGCAGCGCACGCTCGTCGCCGAGCGACGTGGTGATCAGCGCCAGCAGCGCGGCGCACGGCAGGCCGAGCGCGAGCATCGTCTTCGCGGTGAAGTACACCGCGGCCGCGCTCTGGTTGCGCCAGCCGGCATTCATCAGCCGGATGCGCAACGGCGAATTCTCCCAGCCCTCCTTCGGCACCGACAGCTTCGAGATCGGGCTGGACAGCTCGACCAGCTTCGCGACCCAGCGCGACGCCATGTCGTCGCCGTCGCCCGCGCCGGCGACGCCGCCCGCCCCGGTCCCGCCGGCCTGCTGGAGCCGGCGCTGGATGCCGCGCGGCGCGAACAGCAGCATCGCGACGAGCACGCCGCCGGCCACGAAGATGAACAAGCCGCCCAGCATCACGGCCTGGACCACGCTCAGGTTTTGCATGACAACCTCGCAACGGTTCGTTATTCGGCTCGCGCGTCAGACGCGAATGCGCACGATACGGCGAATCCAGAACAGGCCGAACAGCATCGACACCAGCATCGTGCCGACCATCCGGATCCCCGCCGGGTCCTCCCAGAGCACCGACAGGAATTCGCGGTTCAGCAGCGCCATCACCGCCGCGGTGCCGAACGGCAAGAGCCCGAGAATCCACGCCGACAGCCGCCCTTCCGCCGACAGCACGCGCACCTTGTCGAACAGCTTGAAGCGCTCGCGGATCAGCCCGGCGATGCTCTCGAGCAACTCGGCCAGGTTGCCGCCCGTCTCGCGCTGGATCAGCACCGCGATCACGAAGTAGCGCAGGTCCTGCACCGGCACGCGCGTCGCGAGGTTCGTCAGCGCGTCGTGCAGCGACACGCCGTAGTTGACCTCGTCGAACGTGACGCGGAATTCGCCGCCCATCGGCTCGGAAAACTCGTCGCCGACCATCCCGAGCGTGCTCGTGAACGAATGGCCGGAACGCAGCGCGCGCGCGATCATGTCGCAGATGTCCGGCAACTGCCGCTCGAGCTTGCGCATCCGCTTGGCGCGGCAGCGCAGCACGTACGTCATCGGCAGCCACCCGGCGACCAGCGCGACCGGCACCGCGGCGAGTTGCGGCAAGCGGGCGAAACTCGCCACGAACCACGCGAGGGCCGCGAACGTCGCGCTGAGCGTGATCAGCTTCGGCAGCGTCCAGTCGAGGCCCGACTGCTGGATCACGAGGTCGAGCGCATGCACGCGCGGCAGGCGCAGCAGCAGCCGGTCGAACGGCTTCGACTCGTCGAGCATGCGCTTCTTCAGGATCGACAGCCGCTCCTGCTGGACGTTGCCGCCGGCCGACATCGCGCGAATGCGCGACTCGATCCGGCGCGCGGCGGCGCCGTGCCGCGCGTTCCACCATTGATAGATGCCCTCGATCGACAGCACGACCGCGACGAAGGTAAGAATCACAAAACCGTAAAAGATCGCATTCATGAGGCCTCCCCGGCAGCGCACGGCGCCCTGGCGTCAGTCCGTCTCGTAATGCACGGACGGGTCGTACAGCGAATCCGGCAGGTTGATGCCGAACGCTTGCAGCCGCTCGGCGAACTTCGGCCGCACGCCGGTCGCGCAGAAGTGGCCGCGCACCGCGCCGTCGCGGTCCACGCCCGTGCGCTTGAACGTGAAGATCTCCTGCATGTTGATGATGTCGCCTTCCATCCCGGTCAGCTCCTGGATGCTGACGATCTTGCGCTTGCCATCGGTCAGGCGCGCCGCCTGCACGACCACCGAGATCGCCGACGCGATCTGCTGGCGCATCGTCTTCGGCGGCAGCGTCAGGCCGGACACGCTGACCATGTTCTCGAGGCGCGTCAGCGCGTCGCGCGGCGTATTCGCGTGGATCGTCGCGAGCGAGCCTTCGTGGCCGGTGTTCATCGCGTTGAGCATGTCGAGCGCTTCGGCGCCGCGCACTTCGCCGAGGATGATGCGGTCCGGGCGCATCCGCAGCGCGTTGCGCACCAGCGTGCGCTGCGTGATCTCGCCCTTGCCCTCGATGTTCGGCGGGCGCGTCTCGAGCCGCAGCACGTGCGGCTGCTGCAGTTGCAGCTCGGCGGCGTCCTCGATCGTCACGATCCGCTCGTTGCGCGGAATGAAGCCGGACAGGATGTTGAGCAGCGTCGTCTTGCCGCTGCCGGTGCCGCCCGACACCAGCACGTTCACCTTCGCGCGCGACAGCGCGTCGAGCAGCTCGGCCATCGGCGGCGTCAGGCTGTGGTAGCGCACCAGGTCGTCCATCTTCAGCGGGTTGACCGCGAAGCGCCGGATCGACATCAGCGGCCCGTCGATCGCGGACGGCGGGATGATCGCGTTCACGCGCGAACCGTCCGGCAGCCGGGCGTCGACCATCGGGCTCGATTCGTCGATGCGGCGCCCGACGCGCGACACGATCTTCTCGATCACCTTCATCAGGTGCGCGTCGTCGTAGAACGTCACGTCGGTCAGTTCGAGCTGGCCGCAGCGCTCGACGTAGACCTGCCGGTACGTGTTCACGAGGATGTCGGAAATGCCGGGGTCGCGCAGCAGCGCTTCGAGCGGGCCGAAGCCGAACATCTCGTCGTACACGTCGATCGCGAGCTGGCGCCGCTCGATGTCGTTCGCCGGCAGCCGCTCCTCGTCGAGGATGCGCGCGATCAGCGCGCCGATTTCCATGCGGATCTGATCCTGATGCAGCCGGGACAGGCGCTCGAGCTCGACGCGCTCGAGCACCGCCAGATGAATTTCGCGGCGCAGCTTCTGGTATGCGTCGCGCACCGACGAATGCGCCGGGCCGGCCGCGTCACTGGCCGCCAGCGGCTGGGCCCGGTGCAAGGACATCTGTTCGCGCAATGACATGATGGTTCCCCGAAAGAATTACATCGACTTGAGCTTCGGCGTGGCCTTGCGGCCGAACAGCCGGGACATCAACGGTTCGCTGTGCGTCGCGCCGCGTCCCGCGCGCACTTCGCCGTCGACGAGTTGCTTCGCACAGCCCTGCAACGCCCGTACGACCGCCGAGCCGCGCGCGAGCCGCGACACCGGATGGCCCTGGTTGATCGCTTCGAGCACGGTGTCGGCGTCGTCGGGAATCGTGCAGGCCGCGTGCAGGCCGAGCACTTCCTCGAGCGCGGCGCGGGTCCGCTCGCTCGCGCGGGTCGTGCGGTTCACGATCAGCCGCAACTGGTCGGTCGAGTAGCCGAGCGACACGAGAATTTCCAGCAGCCGGCGGCCGGCGCGCACGTGCGGCATCGCGGGCTGCAGCACGATCTGGATCTGGTCGCTGCGATCGAGCGCGACCATCGACAGCGGGTTGATGCCGACGCCGACGTCGAAGATCACGAAGTCGTAGCGCGGCGCGGCGACGCCGAGAATCCATTCGAGCGCGTCCTCGCGCATCTCGGCGGCCTTGACCGGGTCGCCGGCGCCCGCCAGCACGTGGAAGTTTTCCGTCACGTGCGCGACGCTCGCGTCGAGAAACGCGCCGTCGAGCCGCTCGATCTGCGCGCACAGCTGCGGCAGCGTCGACGGCGGCGTTTCGTCGCTGACGAGGAATGCCGCGTCGGCGAACTGCTGGTTCAGGTCGATCAGCAGCACGCGGCGCTTGAAGCCCTCCGCGATCTCGAACGCGATGTTGCCGGCCGCGAAGCTCGTGCCGACCCCGCCCTTGCACGACATGAACGACACGATCCGCGTGTCGTCGGTATCGCGCCGCGTGCTTTGCGCGGCCGCCCGCCCGAGCGCGTTGCCGAGCGCCTGCGGATCGAGCGGCCACTGCAGCACGTCGCGGGCGCCCGCGCGCATCGCGTCGAGCAGCACGTGCGGCGATGCGTCGGCCGTCACGAGGATGCAGGTCAGGCCCGCATGCGCACGGCAGATGCGCTCGATCGCCGACAGCTCGGACGGCTCCAGCGACGTGCCGTCGATCAGCAGGATGTCGAACGCATCGAGCCCGTCGGTGCGATGCTCGATCTGCGACGGGCGGCCGGTGGCGCGCGTCGTGCGATAGCGTCCGCAGTCGGCCACGAGACGCGCGATCTGCGTGAGCCGCGCGGTATCGTCGGAAGCTACGAGGATGTTGATCATGTCGTGTGCCTCGTCTTTTCGATTAGTTGCAGGCGGAACCGCCCGTCGCGGAATTCAGGCTTTCGCGCGGCAGCGTCGTCGTGAACGGCGGCATCCTGACCGTGACGTTCATGAACGGGATCATGGTCTTGACGGTGACGTTCGTGACGCTCACCGTCACGAACGAGCACGTGTTCACGTCGCAGCTCGACGGCGTGTAGTTGACCGACACGTTCGCGCTCGACAGCAGCGGCAGCAGCGATCGCACGCGTTTCACGACACCCGCGGCGTTCACGTCGCAAACCACCGCGGTGCGCGCGCCGAGGCGCACGGCCTCGCTCGCGGTGTTCCAGTAGAACAGCACGCGGCCGAACTCGAAGATGCCGATCAGCAGCATGATCAGCACCGACGCGATCAGCGCGAATTCGACGATCGCCACGCCGCGCTGCGCGCGCCGGCGTGACAGTGGAAAATGGCGCGCGTTCATGACACCTGCCTCATCACGGTGACGATGTTGCCGAAGGTGATCGACGGCAGCCACGGGTACGCGGGGATCGGCTGGTACTGGTAGCCCGAGATCTTCACTTCGACGACGTTGATCGCGCCCGTGGCCGTGCCGCTCGCCGCGTTGTTGTTCGAATCGTAGGTCGGCAGGTTCGCGAACTGCGACGGGTCGGACGCATCGCTGCAGCCGGTCGTGCGCTGTGCGTCGCAGATCGTGACCATCGACGTCGTGAGCCCGGGCACCAGCTCGGTGCCCGACGAGCCGCACGTCGTGCTGCCGTACACGACGAGACACTGCGCCTGCGACACCGGATACGCGCTGTCGGTCGGCAGCCAGACCGACAGGTAGCGTGCCGCATCGCGCGTGGCCTTGGTCAGCGTCTCGTACTGGTAGATCGCGCGACCGAACTCGGCCACGCCCGTCGCGAGCATGATCATCGGCATCAGCACGAGCGCGAACTCGACGGCGACGACGCCACGGGTGCGCGAACGACGAATCGGCGGCTTCTTCATGATCGTCTCTCCGCTATTGAACGAGCATCGGCACCTGGGTGCCCGACGCACTGCCGCTGCCGGGCAAGCCATGCGTCGCGCACGGGTTGTTGCCCGAGACCGACGAGCCGAGGTATTCGAGGTGCGCGACGACGGCGCCGCTGCCGGCGCTGAACGGGAGCGGATCGAGCATCAGCACGCAATCCCATTGCGTGACGTGCACCTTGCCGCTGCTGCCCTTCAGCGTCGAACAGTCGCCTTCCGGCGCGAGCGCGAGGCGCCGGTCGCTGCCGTACGTCGAGTAGTTGCTCGCCGTCGCCGTGCCGTTGGTGGCGATGCCACTGCCCGACGGCGGCGCGCCGTCGCCCTGGTAAGGCTTGAAGCTCGCACGGTCGGCCACGAACTGCGTGTATGCGTCACCCTTGATGCCCGCCGTTCCGGGCGGCCCGTAGTTCGGCCCGACGTATGCGTAGCCGGTGAAGTCGGGCTGGCCGCTCGAACCGTTCGCGCCGTTCGTATAGATGCCGAAGCGCGTATTCCACGCACGCTGCGACGCCGACTTCATGCCCGTGGTGGCCAGATCGGGCGGACTCGTGATGTTGCAGGTATTGCCCGACAGCTCGCTCGCGAGCGTCGTCTCGTTCGTCGAGCCGTCGAGCGCCGCCCAGCCGAAGTTGCCGGGCCCGTAGGTCGACGACGACCCGGACGGCGACGAGATCCAGTCGCCGACCTTGTAGGCCGGATCGGACGGGCCACGGCACACGAACACGGGAATCGCGCAGGTGGTCTGCCCGCCGCCGACGGTCGCGATCGCGCTCGCCGACACTTCCGCCGCATTCGCGAGCTTCGTGCCCGGCAGCACGTTCAGCACCTCGATGAACCAGTGCGCGATGTTGCTCAGCGTCGCGGTGCACTGCACGTACTTGATGTTCGCCGGCGTCGTGACCGCGTTCTTGGTCAGGAACGGGTTGGTCAGCGAATCGCTGAACGTGACGTTCGCGTTGGTCGACATCTGTACCGACGTCTTCTGGAAAAACACGAAATTCAGATGGCCGGCGGCGATGCCGTCGGCTTCGGCGACCGACAAGCTGATCGCCGACGTCAGGTCGCGCGCGGCGGACAGCGCGCAGGCATCGGCGCTGTTCTGCAGTTCGCTGCGCGTGACGTACAGCTTGCCGAGATCCAGCGCGAGCCCGACGAACCCGATCATCACCGCCAGTGCGAGACCGACGATGATCGCGACGGCACCGCGCTGGCGGTGCAGGCTGCGACGCGTGACTTTCGGATAGCGGGCTGCGCGGTTCATGGCGTTCTCCCTGAGCGTGCCGTCGTTACTGGGTCGACTTGCCGATGCCGATCACGAACGCATTGGTGGGCGGCTGGACCTGCTTGAACGACTTGTCGTAGTTGTCGAGCGCAGACGCGGCGGCGCCGCCGTCGACCCCCGGTGCCGATACCGGACGTTCGCCGGCATGCGGATCGATGATCTGGGCGTGCATCACGGTGCGGACCGAGTCGCCGAAGCGGCTGTCCCACACCGGGGTCGACGACATGCAGCCGGCAAGCGCGAACGCGAGCGGGGCGGCGAGCGCCGCGCGGCGCACGAATACGAGGTAGGCGGATTTCATGAGCTTCCCCTTGGACGGTTTCAACGATCGGTGGACTGGGGTTCCGCGCCGGCGCGCGCAATCTGCGCTTTCGGCGCCGCCGCGCTCCGGTGCTTCGGTCGCGCCGCCGGCTGGGCCGACGGTTCGGGGCCGGC
>NZ_BCPO01000196.1:0-5151 GCF_016586105.1 Burkholderia sp. E168m15 | reverse complement strand
ACTTCGGCGCCGGAGCAGGTGCGGGCGCCTGGGCCGGCGTCTGCGGAGCGGCTGCGCCGTTCGCGGGTTGCATCGGCTGCGCGCCTGCCTTGCGCACGCCGCCACGGCCTTCCATGTTGCCGGTCGCAAAGACGTCGACTTCGTTCGGCTTCGAGAAGCTGTCGGTCGGCAGCGCGACGTCCGCGGTCTGCAGCGGCTTCACCAGGTGCGGCGTGATCAGGAAGATCAGCTCGGTGCGATCCTGCTGGAACGACGTGCTGCGGAACAGCGCGCCGAGCACCGGCACTTCGCCGACGCCGGGGATCGCCTTCAGCGCACCGCTCGCGTTGTCCTTGATCAGCCCGCCGATCGCGAACGATTCGCCGTCGCTCATCTGCACCGTCGTCGACGCGCGCCGCGTCGTGATCAGCGGCAGGATCGACGTGCCGCCGATGTTGGACGCGCTCAGCGTGACGCCCGTCTGCGACAGTTCCGACACTTCCGGCGCGACCTTCAGGCTGATCCGGCCGTTGGCCAGCACCGTCGGCGTGAACTTCAGCGCGACGCCGAATTCCTCTTCCTGCAGCGTGATCGACGAGACGCCGTTGCTGCCGCTCTGCGGGATCGGGATGAAGATCTTGCCGCCCGCGAGGAACGTCGCTTCCTGACCGCTGATCGTCACGAGGTTCGGCTCCGCGAGGATCTTGACGAGGTTGTCGGTGTTCTGCGCGTCGGCCGCGATGCTGAACGGCTTGTTGTTCGCCTTGTTGAACACGGCGCCGCTCGCGACGCCCGCGAGCAGGTTGCTGACCAGCGCGCCGCTCCACGAACCGAACCCGCCCTGGATGTTGAACGCGCTGCCCATCTGGTTGATCAGCGTCTTCGACACCTCGGCCACCTTCACCTCGAGCATCACCTGCTGCGGCGACGTGACGTTCAGCATGTTGAGCACGCCGCCGCCCTGCTTGCCGCCTGCCGCATCGCCCGCGCTGTCGCCGTACGCATGGGCGATCTGCACGGCCTGCTGCGCGGCCTGCGAGCTCGACACGGTGCCGGCCAGCACGATCGTGCCGGCCGCGGTCGACACATGGATGTCGCGCTCGTTCGGCATCAGTTGCAACAGCGACGCCTGCAGGCCGCCGGCGTCCGCGCCGACCGCGACGTCGATCACGCGGCATGCGCCGCTCCTGCCCTGCACGATCATGTTGGTCGTGCCGACCGCAAGCCCGAGGATGTACAGCGTCTGCGGCGACACCATCGTCGCCTGCGCGACGGCCGGGTTGCCGATCGTCCGATTGCGGACCGGCTCCGGCATCGGCACCAGCAGCGACTTGCCGAGCGGCACGGCGACGCTGGTCGATTCGCGCACGGCGCCGACGCAGTTCGGCCCGCGCAGCGGCCCCGCCGACGCGGCGGGCGCGGCGGCCGGCACCGGCGCCATGCTGATCGTCATCTGCATCGGCCCCTTGCCGACCGCGGCCGGCGCGCTGGCGCCGCCCTTCGTCAGCACCGCCGACTCGATGCCTTCCTGCGCGAGCGCGCCATACACGGTCAGCCATCCCGAACAGAGGATCGCGGCCATCATCGTGCCCCGTGCGACGCGTGTGCGCAGCGGGCCGGTACCTGTGCGTTGCGGTTTGATCTTCATTTCGTCTGATCCCCCGAGAGACCGGCGCCGTGCCGGTTATCGACTTCCAAGGCCGCCGCGCGATGACGGCGGCCGGTTTGTTGGTCTGGCTGTATGCATTCGTTTCAGAAACATTCGACGCTGCCCTTCACGCCCGTCAGCACGCCGACGCAGTCGCGCCGGACTTCCGGCGCCGCGTGCGACGCGACGTGCACGCGGACCGGCCGCACGTGGACGGGCGCCGGTGCCGCTTCCGGCACGGGTTCCTTGCCGAGCAGCGTCAGCTTGGTCGCGCCGCCGGTGGTCAGCGTCTTCTGGTCGACCTGGTTGCGCAGCACGAGCGACAGCGTGCCGACGCTGCGTGCGAGGTCGAGCCGTTCGGCCTGGTCGGGCGTGACTTCCAGCGTCACCGCGTTGACCACCTTCGGCGCCGTGTCGTCGCGGCTGACCTGCTGCGCGACGGCCAGCACGAGGATGTGCTCGAGCACGATCTTCGAGATGCTCTGCCCGTCGGTCTTGCCCTGCTGTTCCTGCGTGTTGACGATCACGTCGACGTAGTTGCCCGGCAGCGCGAAGCCCGCGACGCCGACCACGTCGTTCACGCGCACCGTGATCGCGCGGCTGCCGTCGGCGATCACCGCGGACAGCCCGCCCTTCGTCCCGACCGGCGCGAGCTTCGACTCGATCACCGGCTCGCCGCGCGCGAGGCTGGTGCGCACGACGCGCCCTTCGAGCGTTTTCGTATCGGTGAAGGCGCCGGTCGGCACGCTGCCGGCCGGCCAGCTGACCATGTGGATCTGGTTCGGCCCGAGCGGCTCGCCCAGGTTCAGGTCGGTGGTGGCCACCGCGACGGACGTGACCGAGCTCGTGGACGTCTGTACCAGCCAGCGGGACGCGAACACGACCGCGGCGAGACCCGCGACCATCGCGACGACCAGCATCATGAGCGCTCGACTGTTTTTCATGGCAATGCTCCTCGACGAATCGTGAAAGAAACGGCTCAACCGGTGATGAACGTGCGGCCTCCGCGCTCGACGGGCGGCGGATGACTGCCGTCCCGTTCAGGCGCCGCGCCGAAATAACTCGCCCACGCGTCGTACAGCGCGTCGTGCGTCACCTCGGGCGGATCGCCGCGGTAACGCGCGCCGGCGGCCACGAGGCGCAGCAGGTCCGCCGGAAAGCACGCGAGAAACGCCTTGCCGGTCGGCAGGTGCAGCCGATGCAGCAGGAAGTCGAAGGCATCGCTCGCCGACACGAGCCCGAGCGACGCGCAGGCCGCGTCGTACACCGCGCGGTAGTCGTCGATCGACATCGCGCCGACGTGCAGCTTCGAGCCGAGGCGGCGCATGAACGCGTCGTCGCAGAACTGCTCCGGCGCCAGGTTGCTCGAGAACACCGGCCACACGTCGAACGGCATCACGAAGCGGTTGCCGGACTCGAGCGTCATGAAATCGACGCCGCGATCGAGCGGCCGCAACCAGCGGTTGAGCAGGTCGCGCGGCTCGACGCGCTGGCGGCCGAGATCGTCGACGACGTACATGCCCATGTTCGCCTTCATGTGCGGCGGTGCCTGGTAGAAGCCGGCCGCTGCGTCGCGACGCAGGTCGAGCTCGTCGAGCGTCAGCTCGCCGCCCGACATCACGACCGGCCGTTCGCACAGCCGCCAGCGGCGATCGACCGACTGGCCGCCGGCCTGCGACCCGACGTCGACGTGCACGAGCGGGTCGTAGACCTCGATCACTTCGCCGGCCGCGCAGATCGCGTACGGGATCGGCACGCGGCCGTGCATCAGCGCGCCGAGCCGCTCGGCGAGAAAGGTCTTGCCGCTGCCGGCCGGGCCGTAGATCAGCAGCGGCCGGCCCGCGTTCAGCGCGGCGGCCGCCGCATCGAGCACCGCCGTGTCGATCACGATGCCTTCGAACGCCGCCCACACGTCGCTCTGGCCGATGTGCAGCTTGCGCACCGAATGCGCGGCCACGCTCGCGAGATACGCGTCGAGCGTCACCGGCGCGGGCCCGCTGTAGCCGCTGCGTTCCCGTTCCTCGAGCGCGAGCACGCGGCCCGCATCGGTCAGGCGGAACGTCACGTCGAGATCCGTCGCGCCGCGATGGGTCAGCTCGACGAGATGCTCGCGCACCAGGAACGCAAACACTTCGTCGAGTACCGCGAGCGGCAGGCAGTGCCGTTCGACCAGATCGCCGTACGACGGGCGGCCGAGCACCAGCGTCGACTTCAGCACGAGGCCGCCGACGAACGCCATGCTCAGGCCGGTTTCCGCGAGCGAGCGCGGCGCCGGCGGCAGCTGCGCGCCCGGCTTCGTATGGGCCTCCCGCGACGGCGGCGGATCGGGCAGGCGTGCCACCTGCGCATCGCGTCTCGGTTCGGTGTGGTTCGTGTTCATGATCGTTGCGTCCTCGTTGCGTTCTCGTTGCGGGTCCGCCGCGCTATGCGCACGACGCGAACAGCGTGCCCAGCGTGCCGACCGCGATCGCCACGCCGTACGGCAGCGTGCCGACCGATGCGATCTCGACGGGGCCGTCGTCGGCCTCGGCGCGCGCCGCCTGCGAGCGCCGCACGATCAGCGTGCGCACGTTCGTCCACATCTGGCGCATCCGCCCGCGCAGCAGCGCGTAGGCGATGGCGCCGATCCCGCCGGCCAGGAACGTGGCCAGCACGATGTAAAACGTCATTTCCGCGCCGACCCATGCGCCGATCGCGAGCATCAGCTTCACGTCACCCGCCGCCATGCCGCGCAACAGGTAGAACGGCAGCAGCAGGCCGAAGCCGGTCGCCGCGCCGGCGAGCCATCCGAGCACGCCCGCCGGCACGCCCTGCAGCAGGCACTGCGCGACCAGCGCGCCGGCCAGGCCGAGCAAGACGAGACGGTTCGGAATGCGACGGGTCGCGATGTCCGTGCTGGCCGCGGCGACCGCGAGCAGCGTCACGCACAACGGAACCGGGTAAGGCGGCGCAACGGGAAGCATGGCGAACCTCGCGTATCGAATCGGTGGATCAGGAAACCATGGACAACGCGGTGCTCACGGCGGCCGTCACGGCCGCGGCGATCATCTCGTACGCATCGCCGAGCGAGCCCTTCAGCGTGACGACGCTGCCCAGCACCGCGACGGCGAACATCGACGCGAGCAACGCATACTCGATCGACGTCACACCCTGTTCGTCGGCGATCCAGCCACGTGCGACACGCATGATGGTTTGCATGACGGTCTCCGGTTTCCGGTTGACGGAATCGCCGGGGACGGCTCGAACGCTGCACCAGCCGAGCCGTCCGCGGCACGGTCCATCAGATGGCTGCGACCGCCGAATCGAGGTCGTCCGCGATCGTGGTGAACACGGTCTTGAGGTCCTTGCCGACCGTCGACAGCGCGGCAATGATGCCGATGGCGATCAGCGCGGCGATCAGGCCGTATTCGATGGCCGTCACACCGTCTTCATCGCGGACGAAACGGCCGACTTGTTGAATGAACTTGGACATGATGATCTCCTTGCGTAGTCACTTTCGAAGCCTGGCGCGCCGGCTGGATCGG
>NZ_BCPO01000195.1:0-29151 GCF_016586105.1 Burkholderia sp. E168m15 | reverse complement strand
ACGTCGAGGCAGGTTGTTGATGCCGTGTGGTGCCGACGAACAATCCGGAGGGTCGTTCGTCGTACCGTTCGTCAAATGGCTGCTACGACCGAATCCAGATCGTCGGCGACCGTGTTGAAGACGGTCTTCAGATCCGTACCGACCGTCGTCAGCGCACCGACGATGCCGATCGCGATCAGCGCGGCGATCAGGCCGTATTCGATGGCCGTCACACCGTCCTGATCCTCGACGAACCAGGCGATCTTTTCGATGATTCTCGACATGAGCACTCTCCTTTCGGACTGCTATGAAATACCCTTCGTCGGTCAGGACGTCGGGGGCTGGCACCACCGGCACTACTCTGGAAATCGGCAACCGACGATCAGTCGCGGAAACGGGGTGGACCACCCCGGTCCGTGCGAACGGATATCGGCGAGACGGAGCATGAGAGACGCGTGTACGGTTCGACCGGCCGGATGAACCGGGCGAGTCGAGCGACCGGAACGGCACGACTGCCGTTCGACGCATGGAATTCGGTTGAACGAGAGATGAACTCCCGGCAAAGCTGCAATGTGTCTTTAACGCGGCTTGCGATCCGCGATGTGCTGTGGTCGTTCATTTTTATTCCCCATGTACCGCCATGCCGATTTCTTATTGCCCGGAAGCTATCGGGTCTCGTTGGTCGTTCGACGACGGTTGCCGCGGTTGATCGACCTGGAGCGGCGTATTCCCCGACGCGCTCCGGCCCGTCTTTTCCGCAGGTGATTCGCGAGCCGGTTCCTCTGCTGTTTGCCTGAACCGCCCGGTCGTCACGTCGTCGACTGCCGTGCCAACGCTTACGCAAAGAGCGGACCATCCCGGGCGGAATCGAGGCGCACCAAGGGTTCCGGCGATCCACACGGCCGCCCGTCAAACGCCCGGCAGCCGAAATGTTTCAACTTTGATATATGCGGTGCCGGCGAATGCAGCCGGCATGAAACGCCGTCGCCGCGCTGCACAAAGGGCCTAAAAAATTTTCTCGGGATTTTCCCGAACCCCGCGAGCCGCTCGGGCGTCGCGGGTCCGGCGGCACGCACAGCCGGTAAAAATCGCGGAATGTTTCAGGCCAGAAACACGAATCCCGGTAATGGCGTTTTCTCATACCAGAAATGGCGGTTTTCACCCGAATCGCTGAACACATTCAATGTCGGCCGACCGTGCGCGGTTTGCATCACGCGATTTTTTCTTCAACAATGAATTCACGGACAACGCCATTTCAGAGCGATCGATCCGCAGGCACGACAACATCAAACGGCTGCGACAGACCACGCGGCCACACGACAGACGGGGCATCATGTACACAGCCAATCGTGGAACGCGCGATCGCGCAATACGCTGTGCTCAATGGCTAACGGCGGACCGGATCATTCCGTACAGCTGCATCATGCTGATGCTCTTCGCTGCGCTGGTGATCGTCTGGGGCGTCGTCACCAACGGCTTCACGTCGAACGCCACGGCCCGCCCCGGCACCGACTTCTCGGTCTTCTGGACCGCATCGCATCTCGTGTTGCAAGGCCATGCCGCATCGGCCTACGACGCTTCGTCATTCGTGCAGGCCGAGTTCGCGCACTTCGGTGCGTTTCTCCAACACCGGCCGCTTCCCTGGCTCTATCCGCCGACGATGCTGCTGTTCATCGCGCCGGTTGCCCTCGTGCCTTTCCTGCCCGCTTACTTCCTCTTTTTCGCGGGCAGTCTTTTATGCTACGCGCTCGCCGTCTCGCGGTTGTCGGGACTGCGTGCGCATCTTCCCGTGCCGCGCGCCGCGATGGTGGTCGTCATCGCGTATTCGGCGGTGTGCATGTCCGCGCTGTTCGGTCAGAACAGCATCCTGACCGCCGGCCTCGCGGCACTCGCGCTGCATCTGCTCGGCAAGCGTCCGGTGCTCGCGGGCGTGCTGATCGGGCTGCTCGCGATCAAGCCTCAGCTCGCGGTCGTGTTCCCGTTCGTGCTGATCGCGACGCGTGCGTGGCGCACCTTCGCGGCCGCGGCGATCAGCGCGACACTGTTCGCCGCGGCCGGCGTCGCCCTGGCCGGCCCGGCCGCGCTGCACGGGCTGGCTCGTGCGATGTCGACGGTACGCGAGCAGCATTTCATGCTCGCGTCGTACTGGCTCGCGTCGCCGACGCCGTTCGCGGCGCTGCGGCTCGCGGGCGCACCGGTCGCCG
The DNA here is from genome assembly GCF_016586105.1 of Burkholderia sp. E168m15. Classification (NCBI taxonomy): domain Bacteria; kingdom Pseudomonadati; phylum Pseudomonadota; class Betaproteobacteria; order Burkholderiales; family Burkholderiaceae; genus Burkholderia; species Burkholderia sp. E168m15. The sequence continues at coordinate 26,968 of NZ_BCPO01000195.1, read as the reverse complement.
CCGCGCTTGCCGCCCAGGCCGCGGTCGCGCTGCTCGCGATCGCCGCGGCCGTCAGCGTGTGGCGCCGTACGCACGACATGCGCCTGCGCGGCGCGGTGCTGGCGGTCGCCACGCTTCTGACGACGCCGTATCTGTGGCACTACGAACTGACGTGGCTCGGCATCGCCATCTTCTGTCTGATCGCGCACGGTCTCGACGAAGGCTGGCTCCCCGGCGACCAGGGCATCCTCGTGATCGCATGGCTGCTGCCGATCTTCGAGATGTTCAATCGGTTGATGAAGCTGCCGCAGATCGGGCCCGTCGTGCTGCTCGCGGTGCTGTTCGTCGTCGTGCGTCGTACGGCACTGGCGTCGCGAGGCAAGCAATGAAAGCGCCTTCGTTCGCCCGCCACGCGCATTCCGCCATCGACGTGCATCCTGAACTCCCGATCGCGGGCCCGCGCCGCCATCCGCACTGGCTCAATCGCGACCGCGTGCGCGTCTATGCGGCCGCCGTGCTACTGACGGAACTGCTGTTCATCGGCCTCTACCTGATCCGCGTGATCCTGTCGAAGCACGGCGTACTCGAACCGCTGTCTCCCGATTTCTCGCCGATCTGGAGCGCCGCGTGGCTCGCCGCGCACGGGCACGGCGCCGACGCGTGGCATTACGCCACGCTGTTCGCGATCGAAAAATCGGCGGTTCCGACGATCACGCTCGCAAACGGCACGCAGCCGTGGCTCTATCCGCCGACGATGCTGCTGCTCGTGCTGCCGCTCGGCTGGCTGCCGTACACGCTGGCGCTGGTGCTGTGGCTCGGCATCACGTATGCGCTGTTCGCTGCAACGATTCACGCGACCGTGCAACGCGATGCCGCGTGGCTGTGCGCGCTGGCGTTCCCCGGCGCATTCCTCACGGTGATCGTCGGACAGACCAGCCTCTTCACCGCGACGCTCGCCGCCGTCGGCCTGCTCGCGCTGAACCGCCGCCCCGTCTGCGCCGGGATCTGCTTCGGGTTGCTGACGATGAAGCCGCAGCTTGCGGTACTGTTCCCGCTCGCGCTGCTGTGTGCAGGCCAATGGCGCGCGCTGGCCGCATGGGCCGCGACGATCGCGGTCAGCGCCCTGCTCGCGACACTCGCGTTCGGCGTCGGCCCGTGGGTCGCGTTCGCGCACGTGATCGCCGACGTCTACGCCATCGTCGGCACCGGCCGTGCACAGCTCGCGCGCATGCCGACCCTGTTCGCGCTCGCGACGATGGCCGGCTGGCCCGCGCTCGTCGCGCGCGGCCTTCAACTACTGTCGGCGGCGGTTGCCGCGATCGCGGTCGTCTACGCGTGGCGCGGCGCGTGCTCGTACGCACTGCGCGCCGCGACTCTCGCGTGCGCATGCCTGCTCGTCAGCCCCTATCTGTACGACTACGACCTGACCTGGTACGGCATCGTGATCGCGTGGTACGCGCGCTATGCGTTGACGCGCGGCTGGCGCCGCTTCGACCGCGAATGGCTGATGCTGCTGTGGCCGATGCCGCTCGCGGGCCTCGCGGTCGTGCCGCACCTGTCGTTCCAGTTCATGCCGCTCGTGACGCTCGCGTCGCTCGCGCTGCTCGTCAGCCGGATCGCGCAGGAACGACGCGACGTGCCGTCGATGCCCGACGCGCGCGATACCTCGACCGAGACCGGGTTCGCCCATCCGTCCCGAGCACACCACCGCCCGGCGCACGGCATGCGCCGCACCGGCCGCCCGACGCTCGGCGCCGGCCGGTAAGACGACATCACAAGGGGAATCATCATGCGGGAATCCATCTACACGCCGCTCGTCTCGCTGGTCGTGCCGTTCTACAACGAAGGCGAAGCCGTCGAGCGCTTCTTCGACGTCGTGATTCCGTTGCTGAGCGCGATCGATGCGATCCGCTTCGAGATCGTCTGCGTGAACGACGGCAGCCGCGACGATACGCTGGAACGCCTGGTCCGGATCGGCGCCGCCGAGCGGCGCGTGCGCGTGATCGACCTGACCCGCAACTTCGGCAAGGAGGCCGCGCTGACGGCCGGCCTCGACGAAGCCGCCGGCGACGCGGTGATCCCGCTCGACGCCGACCTGCAGGACCCGCCGAGCCTGATCCCGGTGATGATCGAGCACTGGCGCGACGGCGCGGAGGTCGTCGCGGCGAAACGCAGCAACCGCGCGTGCGATTCGTTCGCGAAGCGCACCGCCGCCGCGCTCTACTATCGCGTGCACAACCTGCTGTCGGACGTGAAGCTGCCGGAGAACGTCGGCGATTTCCGGTTGATGGACCGCAAGGTCGTGAACGCGCTGCGCAACCTGCCCGAGCGGCACCGCTTCATGAAAGGGCTGTTCGCGTGGGTCGGCTACAAGACCGTGATCGTCGAATACCAGCGCGATCCGCGCAGCGCCGGACACTCGAAATTCTCCGGCTGGAAGCTGTGGAATTTCGCGCTGGAAGGCATCACCAGCTTCAGCACCGTGCCGCTGCGCAGCTGGACCTACATCGGCGTCGGCATCGCGGCGCTCGCGTTCGTGTACGGCGCGTTCATCATCCTGCGCACGCTGCTGTTCGGCAACCCGGTGCTCGGCTACGCGTCGCTGATCTCGGTCACGCTGTTCATCGGCGGCATCGAGCTGATCGGAATCGGCGTCGTCGGCGAATACGTCGGGCGGATCTACGACGAATCGAAGCAACGGCCCGTCTACCTGATCCGCCGCCGCTACCAGGCGCACGGCAAGGTGATCGAACTGCCGGTCGCGCGCGACGCACGCCGGCAGCCGGCTCGCCGGCGCGCGCAGCCGGTCCGGGCGCGCATCGGCGCGCGCTGACCCGCGCTCGCCATGAGCACACTGCTCCAGGCCGAGCGCACGCGGCTCGTGCGCTTCGGCGTGTCCGGGCTCTGCTCGACCGCGATCCATGTGCTGGTCGCGACGGCGCTGTTCGCGCGCCTCGATGCGGCGCCGGTGACCGCGAACGCGATCGCATTCCTCTGCGCCACCGCATTCTCGTACCTGGCGAATACGCTGTGGAGCTTCTCGTCGACGGTGCGCACCCGCAACGCGATACGCTTTCTCGCGGTCATGCTCGCCGGGTTCGTCGAAACGATGCTCATCGCGCGCGCCGCCGAGGCGCTGGATGCACCGCGGGCAATGGGCGTCGTCGCGATCGCGCTGCTGATCCCGCCGACGACGTTCGTGCTGCACCGGCTCTGGACCTACCGGTAAGCGCCCCTTCTTCCGTCCCCGCACATCATCGGCCAATCAATTAACAGATTCAATTTCGTGATATTCATGTCACGCATCGAATCGATTGATTCCGATTTTAAAATTAACTCGATAAATCATTTTATCGACCTGTTTACCTTTACAGCTTCCACGTTTAACCAAACGGGATAATCTGCATTCGCCGTCGCTTCTGCATATGTCGATACCGGCGAAAAGCCTTGCAGCACAAGGCGATGGCCGCCGCACGAAGCAATTCGCGCAACGATAAGTCCCATTACTTCAAACGGGAGCTTCTATGTCACGCGTTACCGATGTGCTCGTTTCGTTCGATACCGAAACCATTCTCAAAAAATATCCGAATCCCAGCAAGAATCCGGCGGCGCCGACGCTGATCGACTGGCGCTACGTCTACATGGTGACCAACCAGGACAACGTCATTTCCGGGCAGGCGGGCGGCGAGCTCGACCTGAAGGCGCAGGTCGGCGACCTGATCCGCTGGCGCGAAACGAGCCTGTCGCTGGGCTTCGAAAACCAGGTGGTGTTCTACAAGTTCATCGGCAACGTCGGCAACGACCTGATCTCGACGCCGACGCCGCGGGTCGCGGAAGCGTCGATCCCGGTGCCGAACACCAGCAAGCCGGAAGTGCCGACGTGTCAGAAGGTCGCGAACTACTACTGGTCGTCGGAATGCCTGAAGGTCGGCCGCGTGACCTACCACTTCCAGTTCCAGATCATCGATCGCAATTGCCAGAGCCAGGGTTGCTTCTCGTGGGACCCGTTCATCTCGATCCATAACTGATCGCGGCATGCGGGCGGCCGCCCGACGGCTGCCCGCGCCGCTCCCTTGTTGCGGAGGAGGTGCTCATGTCTGGTGTTCGTTGCGATGCGCTCGCGATCGTCGACGCCGTCACGCTGCTGTCGGCCTACCCCGATGCGAGCCGGGACGCCGACGTGCCGACCGTGATCGACGGCCGGCACATCTACGTGTTGAGCCCCGGCGACGCCGGGCAGGTCAGCCACAACGACAACCGGCTCTTCGCCGGCCTGTCGCCGGGCGACCAGCTTCGTCTGCGCGAAACCGCGCTGGCGCTGCGTGCGGAGGTCACCGTGCTGTTCGTCCGGTTCGCGCTGAAGGACGCGGGCATCGTCACGCCGCTCGAAGCGGAAATCCGTGACGCCGCCACGCCGGTGCCGGACGGCGATGACCTGCTGCATCCGTCGTGCCGGCCGATGAAGGACCATTTCTGGCACAGCGAGGTGCTGGCCCCGGGCACCACCACGTGCACGGCCGATTTCGCCGTGCTCGATCGCGACGGCGCCGTATCGGGCTACTTCCGCTGGGAAACGACGATCGAGATCGCCGGTAGCCGGCCGGACACGAAACGGCCCGACGTCAAACCGTAGCCGGATCGCAACCGCCGTTTCACGTTGCAGTGAAACAGTGGCCGTTCGCCCGAACCTCGCCATGTGCCGTCGTCAGGTGCGCGGCAGCCCCGGCGGATTGGTCTGCGAGCGCTCGATCGCCTCGGCATCCAGTTGCCAGTGATCCAGCGCCTTCCGGTAGCTGCCGTTCGCGATCAGCGCATTGATCGCGAGCGTCAGCGGATCGGCGAGGCCGCTGCCCTTGCGGGTCGTGATCGCGATATCCGCGGTGCGCGGCCAGCCGCCGCTGACGGTACCGATCAGTTTCGCATCGCCGCGCAGCGACGCCTGGTACGCGAGCATCGAATTCACGCTGAAGATCGTGTCGACCCGGCCCGACTGCAGCGCGACCCAGCGCTCGGCCGCATCCGCGTAATACTGGATCTCGACCGGCGCGAGGCCGCGCGCGACGTTCTGCCGGTTCCATTCGAGCAGGATCTTTTCCTGGTTCGTGCCCGAATCGGTCACGACGCGCAGCCCCGCGACGTCCTTCGGCTCGCGGATCGCGGCCAGCTTGCTGCCGGTCTTCACGTAGAAGCCGAGCTGGTCCTTCCGGTAAGTCGAGAAATCGAACTTCTCCTTGCGCTGCTCGGTCACCGTCACGTTCGAAATCACCGCATCGACCTTGCCGGACTGCAGCGCAAGCGGCCAGTCGGCCCACGCGAGCGGCACGATCTTCAGCTTGCGGCCGACGCTGTCCGCGATCAGTTGCGCGAGATCGGGATCGAAGCCGACCACCGTGCGTGCGTCGGTCGCATAGGTGCTGAGCGGCGGCAGGTTCGGCGCGATGCCGATCGTCAGCGTGTTCGCTTCGGCGAACCGGAAGCCGGCCGGCAGCGCCTGCTCGACGGCCGGGTTTACGGCGCCGCGCTGCCGGGCCGGCTGCTCGGGGCTCAGGTCGAACGATGCAGCGTGCGCGGCGACGGCGCTCCCGGCGATCAGCGCGGCGGCCAGCACACGGGCGATGCGTGTAACGGCAAAGGCGGGTCTGCTCATGTCTTGTGGAATCCTGTTTTTATTCGAGGATGCTTGGAGTGAGTGCGGGCAGCAGGCCAGCGCCGGCCGCTGCCCCACCGGGTCGATCACGCAGGCGTCGCTTCGAGTTCGACCGCGGCCGCACGTTGCGGCGCCGGTTGCACGACGGGCGACGGCTGCCTCGCCTGCACCGACTCGCCCGCATACAGCGCCTTCGGGTCGAACACACGCGCCTGCAGCGGCGTGAACGCGCGGAAATTCCACAGGCTGCGCGCGACGAACACGCGCTGCACCCAGCGAAACGCGCGGTCGTTCTCGTCGTACTGAGGATCGAAGCGGTCGCGCGAATGCAGCGTGAAGTGATTGTTGATCAGCACCAGCTTGCCCGGCGACACCTGCACGCCGAACGACACCTCGCGCACCGCGCGATACAGGTTGGCCAGCGCTTCCTGCGCGCGCGTGTTGACCGCCAGCACCATGTCCGGATAGAACGCGACCGTCACGCGCGGCGCATCGAGCGGCCCCGACAGCACGGCGCTCAGGTCGGTGTTGTCGCGCGGCGTGGGCGCCGCGCCGCGCCACCGGTACGGCACGCGGATGATGTAGTGCTCGCCGTAGAGTTGCGCGATGTCGTCCGGCGACAGCAGTTGCAGCGCACGGCGCGCATCGGCGAGCCGCGTGTACGGGCCGCCGCCGGCCTCGCTGCGTACGCCGAGCAGCAGCAGCGCGAACGGCGACGTGTCGCCTTCCGGCATGTGCGCCTGCGCGGCGTTCTCGATATGAAAGTCGAGCTCGACCTCCGAGCCGAGGCCCGTGTAGTCGCGCGCGGTCGCCTTGTGCGGCGTCAGGTTGTTCACCAGCTCGCGGCCCTCGTGTGCGATCGAATAGGGTTCGCCGGCCAGCGTGCTCAACGCGACCAGCACGTTCTCGCTCAGCACGCCGGCCTTGAACGAGCGGCCGGTTTCCTCGAACCGCGGGCTGCCCTTCACGTCGTCGTCGATCGGCAGGTTGTCGATCTCGATCGAGCCGTGCGCGTCCGCGGTCGGTGCCTTGGCACGATCGAATGCGTCGACGATCCGGTCGGGAAACGCGTTGTAGGCCAGCTTGCGGACTGCGCTGATATAGCCTGCGCCGCCGGCCGGGTCGTAGGCCAGCGCGCCGAGCGTCTGGCGAATGTGAGCGGATTCCGCTGCCGTCAAAGCGATGCGTGCATCTGCGAGATAGGTCATAGGTCTCTCGTATAAAGATCCGGTTCGAAGAGCGGCGTGGCACACCGCCGCGCTCCGCCGTCCTCGGGGCGAAGCGCTCGACAAGACTAGGAGACCGTCATTGCATTGCGAAATGATATTAATTCGATTGCAAACAAAAATTATCGATATAAGTTCAGCAATCCGCGCGGAACCGGTTCACGTCCCTGGCGTCATCCCTTAACACGAATACTTGTTAAAAAATCGCTGCTTATTATTTGTACTCGCCAACGGGTCGATGCTAGTTTTCTGTCGGATTCGACGATGCGGCCAGCGCCCGACGGGCAGCCGGCTTCCTTCATCCGCCATACGGAAACCGCCCGATGAATCGATACCGCCTGCCGCCGCATACCTGCCGCACGCCCCGGGAGCCACGATGAGCGACCGTGCCCCGACGCTCGACCGCATCGACCGCGGCGACCACATGCCGACCGCCGCCGCTGATTCACGCCGCACGTCGCTGCGCGCGATCTTCCCGACCGTCGCGGCCGCGAGCCTCGGCTTCGCGATCGTCCAGCTCGACGTGACCGTCGTCAACGTCGCGATTCCGAGCCTCGGCCACGCGTTCGGATCGAGCATCCACGGGCTGCAGTGGATCGTCGATGCGTACACGCTGTCGTTCGCCGCGCTGCTGCTGACCTCCGGCACGCTGGCCGACCGCTTCGGCAGCCGCCGGCTGTTCGCGTACGGCCTTGCGCTGTTCCTGCTCGCGTCGCTCGGTTGCGCGCTCGCGCCGTCGCTGGTCACGCTGGTCGCCGCGCGGGTCGCGCAGGGCGTCGGCGCCGCGATGATCCTGCCCACGTCGCTCGCGCTCATCACCCATGCCTGCGCCAACGATGCCGCCGCCCGCGTGCGAGCCGTCGCGTGGTGGAGCGCGACGGGCGGCGCGATCAGCGCGGCCGGGCCGACGCTCGGCGGCCTGCTGATCGATTCGCTCGGCTGGCGCGCGATCTTCTTCATCAACCTGCCGATCTGCGCGCTCGGACTGTGGCTCACGCTGCGCCACGTGCGGGATTCGGCCGCCGCGCGCACGCGGCTGTTCGATCCGGCCGGCCAGTTCGTCGCGGTGCTCGTGCTCGGGCTGCTGACGGGCGGGATCATCCGGGCCGGCGCGCATGGGTTGGGTGACCCGTATGCGGCCGGCGCGCTGATCGCGTCAGCCGTACTCGGCGTGTTGTTCGTCGCGATCGAACGGCGCGTGGCCGCGCCGATGCTGCAGCTCGCGTTGTTCCGGCTCCCGCGCGTGCCGGGCGTGCTCGCGATCGGCGCGGTCACGAATGCGGCGTTCTACGGGCTGATCTTCTCGCTCAGCGTCTATTTCCAGAACGCGTGCGGCTTCACGGCGACCGAATCGGGGCTCGCGCTCGCGCCGCTCACGATCATCATGCTCGCCAACATCGCAAGCGCGCGGCTCGCGGTCCGCTACGGCTTCCGCGCGACCGTCATCATCGGCCTCGCCGTCTCGCTCGCCGGCTACGTGTGGCTGTGGCAAACGCTCGCCGCGCACACACCGTACCTGCTGTTGGCGCCCGGGCTCGCGGCGATGGCGATCGGCGGCGGCATCGCGATTCCCGCGCTGACGTCGACGATGCTCGGCAGCGTCGAGGCCGGCCGTTCGGGCACCGCGTCCGCGATCCTCAATACCGCGCGCCAGGTGGGCGCCGCGATCGGCGTCGCGGCACTCGGCGCGCTGGTCGCCGGCCAGGGCGCGGCAATCGTGGCCGGTGCGGCACGTGCGTTTGTCATCGCGGCCGTGCTCGTCGCGATCTGTGTCGTGCTGGCGGTACGCTGGCCCCGCGACGCATCCGCTACCGGCACGCGGGCCTGAGCGCGCCGTCGCCCGACCTCCTTCAACCGATCCCCATCCGAGCGAGGAATCCATGCAGCATCGCTTCATCGATACCGTCCTGATCGTCGACGGCGCGTCGACCGCCGCCTACCTGGCCCCCGCGTTTCGTGCATACGGCATTCGTTGCGCGCATGTGATCAGCGACCCCGATCTGCCGGAAATCTACCGGAACCAGTTCGTGCCATCCGACTACATCCGCCAGGTCCAGCATCGCGGCGACATCGACGCGACACTCGCGCAACTGAGCGATCTGCGGATCGGCGCCGTGCTGCACGGCCTCGATGCGGCGCTGGAGCTGGCCGACACGCTGGCCGAGCGGCTCGACGTGCCGTCACGCAACCCGCTCGCGACCTCCGCCGCGCGGCGCGACAAGTTCGCGATGAACGAACGCATTCGCCAGGCCGGGCTGCGCGCGCCGGCGCACTTTCACAGCACGTCGGTCGATGAGGCGCTCGATTGGGCACGCGCGCACGGCACGCTGCCGCTCGTCGTGAAGCCGGCGCGCAGCGCGGGCGTGGCCGGCGTGAAGATCTGCCGGACGCTCGCGCAGGTCGAGGCCGCCGCGCGCGACGTGCTGGCCACCCGTTCGCTGTACAACCAGCCGAACGACGACATCGTGATCCAGAGCTATTCCGAGGGGCAGGAATACATCGTCGACTCGGTATCGTTCGAAGGCCGGCACCGCGTGGTCAGCCTGTGGGAAGTGCATCGCGACCGCACGCACGCGCCGCGGCTCGACAAGATGCTGGTGCTGAACCACGCCGACCCGCGCTACGCCCCGCTGCTCGACTACGCGGCCGACGTGCTCGACGCGCTCGACGTGCGTTTCGGGCCGACCCACCTGGAGCTGTTCGATACGGCCGACGGCCCGACGATCGTCGAGCTGAACGCCCGGCTGCACGGCAGCCTCGATCCGCGGCTGACGAGTGCGGTCAGCGGCGAGAATCACGTGTCGGCCGCCGTCGAAGCGGTGCTGCATCCGGAGCGGCTGTTCGGCGACGTCACCGCGCCGACGGATTTTCGCGGGTACTGCGGGCACGTGCTGCTGCTGTCGTCGCGCAACGGCGTGCTGCGGCAGGATTTCACGTGGCAGGCGATCCAGGCGCTGCCGTCGTTCGTCGGGCTCAAGCAGTGGATCAAGGTCGGCGACACGCTGCGCGTGACCACCGACCTGCAGACCGCGCTCGGCACGGTCGGCCTGTACAGCCCGACCTTCGAGCGGCTGCTCGAGGATTGCCGGCGGATTCGCGAGATCGAGGCCGATTTCTTCGCGGACGAAGGCGCGGTTGCGCCGGCCTAGGGCGTGTATCAGCGCGCGAGCAGCGCCCCCGCCTGCCGGCCGAGCACCGCGCGCAACGCGTCGAGCTCGGGCAAGGCAGGCGCTTCGTCGGGCGTGACGAGGTAGGTGGTCACGCTGTCGAGATCGTCGAACGCATGCGTGCGCACTTCCTTGCGCGCCACATGTTCGGTCGTGATCCGCTTCGGCAGGATCGCGACGCCCATCCCGGCCGCCACGCAGCCGAGGATCGCGCCGAACGTGCCGAACGACGACACCGATTCGATCGCGATGCCGCGCGCCTTCAGCCAGTGCTCCGCGACCGCGCGATACGGGCAGCCATCGTGAAACGCGAGCAAGCGCACCGTGTTGTCGGCCAGCAGTTGCCGGCGCGTGACGGTCGCCGCGCTCACCAGCACCATGTCTTCCGCGAACGCGGGCTCGTAACGCAACCCGGGCCGGACCACCGCCCGTGCGGTCAGCGCCGCGTCGATCCGGCCGCGCAGCAGCGCCTCGGCCAGATCCGGCTCGCTGCCGATCTGCACCGCGAGGCCGAGCGCCGGATCGCGTTCCTTCAGCGCGGCGGCCAGCGCCGGCAGCCGCGTGGCGGCCGTGCTTTCCATCGAACCGAGCCGGAAGCTGCGGGCAACCGGCGTTTCGCGCACCACCTGCGTCGCCTCGTCGACGAGGCGCAGGATGCGATCGCAATACGGAATCAGCCGGCGCCCGGCATCGTTCAGCACCAGCCGCTTGCCGTGCCGGTCGAACAGCGGCGCGTCCAGCGACTCCTCGAGCTGACGCAGCCGCGCGGTGACGTTCGATTGCGTGCAGCCGAGCCGTTCGGCCGCACGCAACGCGCTGCCTTCCTGCACGACGGCCCGGAAAGTTTCGAGCAGAGGGATGTTCATATCGATTTCTCTTGTTACTGATTCAGTTTATATCATTTTACTTCGCCCATCATCCGGATTAGCCTAGGGCATGTTCCGAGGAATCCGCATGCCATCTGCTGCCTGCTCCGGCTTTACGTCCGTTCGCCGCCCGCCCGAGGTTCGTCCGTGCGTGCACTGATCGCCGCGCTGGTGCGGCGCGGTCCGACCGTGCTCGCGTGCGGCGTCGGCCTCGGGCTGCTGGTGCCGCCACTCGCGGCGCTCGCGCGGCCGCTGATGCCCGTTACCGTGTTCGTGTTCGTGCTCGGCACGCTGCTGCGCGTCGAACCGAGCGCCGTGCGCGCGGTCGCGCGACGGCCCGCGGTGTCGCTGCTGCTGCCCGCGATGACGATGATCGCGTGCCCGGTCGCGCTCGGCATCGCCGCGCGGCTCGCCGGCCTGCCGTACGACTGGGTCGTGGCACTGGTGATCGCCTACTGCGCGCCGCCGTCGAGCGGCACGTCGACGATCGCGCGGATGCTGTCGCTCGACGCCAGTGTCGCGCTCGTCGCGACCCTCGCGTCGATGGTGTTCGTGCCGCTGACCGCGCCGCTGCTGACCGCCTGGTTCAGCCACGACGCGGCGGTGTCGATCTCGCCGTCGAGCCTCGCGCTGCGGCTCGCGCTGCTGATCGGCAGCGCCGAGGGCGTCGCGCTGCTCGTGCGGCGCTTTGCGGGCGCACGGCTCGCGCGCCATGCGACACCGATCGACGCCGTCGTCGTCGTCGCGCTGCTCATATTCGCGCTCGGCACGATGGCCGGCATGCAGCAGTCGATCATCGATGCCCCGCACCGCGCGTTGACCGCGATCGCCCTCGCGTTCGTCGTCAACGCGGGTTTTCAGCTCGTCGCGTACGGGCTCACGCCCGGCGACGTCCGCACGCGCCTGAACGTCGCGCTGATCGTCGCCAATCGCAACGTCGGGCTGATGTGGGCCGCGCTCGGACTGGCCGCGACACCGACCATGACGCTCGTGTTCGCGTGCGCGCAGTTGCCGATCTATACGCTGCCGCGCGTCGTCCAGCATCTGCTGCCGCGCCTCGAGGCGCAGCGCCTGCGCCGGCGCGCACGCTAGCCGGCTTCCCCCTTCCGCCCTCGATCAAGGATTCCTCATGAAGCGACTCATCGTGATCGGCGCACGCGCCACCGGCAGCAGCGTCGCGCTGGTGCGCGCCGCCGTCGCACGCCGGGTGGCCGTGACCGTCATCACCACGCCCGGCCATCGTCTCGACGGCGTGTTTCCCGACGACGTCGAGACGGTCAACCTCACGCCCGACGCCGGGCAGCTTGCCGGCTGGCTGCGCGCGCGCTTTCCGGACGAACTCGACACGCTGCGCGTGACAACCGCGCACGATACCTATGCGCGCACCGCGGCATGGGTCGCCGATGCGCTCGGGTTGCCCGGTCCCGATGCGCGGCACGTCGCGTATGCGGTGTCGAAGTCGAACCAGAAAGCGCTGCTCGCCGAGCACGGCATCCCGGCCGCGCAGTTCGTCGCGGGTACGCTGGCCGCGCCGGCGGCGCTCGCGGCGGCGGCTGCTCCGTTGCGCTTCCCGGTCGTCGTCAAGCCGTCGGAAGGCTCCGCGAGCGACGGCGTGCGCCGCTGCGAGGACATCGCCGCCGTGCGCGCACAGCTCGACACGCTCGCCGCCGCCGCGCAGGCCGACGCACCCGAGCTTGCGACCGAACGCGTCGTCATCGAGGAATTCCTGGCGGGCAGCGAATATTGCGTCGAGTATTTCGACGGCCGCTACGTCGGCGCGCTGCGCAAGCTGAAGCGGCATGGTGCCGGTTTTCTCGAGCGCGGGTATACGTCGGAACTCGATCTCGACGCCGACACGCTGCGCGCGCTGATCGACGTCGGCACGCGCGCGACGGCCGCCGCCGGGCTCACGTGGGGGCCCGTGCATCTCGACTGCATCGTGCATGATGGCGTGCCGCACGTGATCGAACTGAATCCGCGCATCGCGGGCAGCTTCATCTGCGACATCGTGCGCGACGGCTACGGTTTCAACGTGGTCGAAGCGTTGCTCGACAAGCTCGACGGAAAGGCGGTGACGATCCCCGAGCTGTTCGAGCCGCATGCGTATGCGCGCGCCGAATTCCTGCTCGACAGCGATCCCGGCGCGTGGCGTTTCGCGCGGGGCGGGGAGATCGACGACGGGGCGGTCAGGATCAGCTACGGGCCGCAAGTGCTGCCCGATCGCGAGCGGCGTGCATTTCTTTATGTGCGAGTTGCGTTGCCGGCAGCGCACGGTGCGGCGGACGACGCGGGGCCGGCGGCTGAGCGCCGCGAATTGAAGTCGACTACCGAGTCAGCCTGACTTCAGGTGAGCGTGGTTTGCTTGCGCCGGCGGGAGGCGTCCCGCGCCAGAAGAAAAACACGAGCGCGCCTGCGATCGCCTGCGCTACGACGACGAATGCGACGCAGCCCACCCAGCCCCACCGATTCCATGCGGGAACGGGCAGGATCGAGCCGAGACTGCCGCCAAAGTAATAGAAGGACAGGTAGACGCCGATCGCCGTCGATCTTGCACCCGGTGCCGCGCGCGAGATGAACGCATTGGCCGACGCCTGCTCGACGAACACCGCGGTCGAACTGAGCGCGAGACCGGTCAGGATCGCTGCGACACTGCCCGACAAGGTCAGCAATGCACCGACCATCGCGAGCCCGGTCGCCGCGAGCGCGAGATCGCGCGGGCCGCGTTTCGCCGCGACGCGGCCCGCGAGCGGCGTGACGACGACCGCGACGAGAAACACCGCATAGATCGCGCCGATCTCGACCGTATTGAAGCCAAATGGCGCGCGGGCCAGCCGCAGTCCGACGAAGGTGAACGTCGCGACCTGCGAGGCGAGCACGCATGCGCCGACCAGAAACGAGGCCAGCAGCGGGCCGCGCGTCAGGAGCTTCCAGCGCGGTATCGACGCTCCCTCGCCTTCCGGACGCGCGGCGCCGGACGACGGCAGGCACGCGTGGATCGCGAGGCCCGTTGCGAGACACAGGAACGCGATGAAATCGAGCGCGTGACGCCAGCCGAACCCGGACGTCAGCACGTTGGTCACGAAGCGTCCGGCGAAGCCGCCGAGTGTCGTGCCGGCGACGAAGAGTGCGCTGACCTCCGTCGCCGCGTCGTGGCTGAAGATCTCGCCGATGCAGGCGATCGAGATCGCGAAGATGAACGGCATCAGCATGCCCGCCGCAAAGCGGGCGGCGAGGAACGATGAGAAGCTCGCCGCGTGTGCCGACCACACGACGGGAAGCACACACGCCACGGCAGCCCACGAAATCACCGTTCGGCGATCGAAGCGGGCAGCCAGCGCACCGACGAACGGCGCGATAATGGCAACCGCCAACGTGGTGGCGCTGATGCCCTGGCCTGCTCGTTCCGCGCTCACGTTGAAGGCCGCGGCGAGTTCGTGCAGGATGCCCTGCGTCGAATAGAGATTGAGAAAAGCCGCGAAGCCGCACAGGAAAAATGCGAATCGGATGGTTCTGTTGCCCACTGGTGACGCCCTCTCTGATGTGGGTGACAGTCTGACGAGTGGACGACACGCGTGCCAATACTGATTTCGTGGCCATTGATACCGAAACGACAAGAATGCTCGACCTACGCCGCCTCCGCTATTTCGTGACCGTCGCCGAAGAATTGCACTTCGGACGCGCGGCGTTGCGTTTGCGTATCGCCCAGCCGCCGTTGACGCGCCATATCGCCGCGCTGGAAGCCGACCTCGGTATCCGGCTGTTCGAACGATCGACACGTGCGGTGCAGCTCACGCCGGCAGGCGCGCTGTTCCTCGAACACGCGAGGAGCGTCATTCATGCAGTCGACGAGGCGGAGGCAACGGCGCGCAAGATGGCGCAAGGTGTGGTCGGTCGCGTCGTGATCGGCTATGCGAGTTCCATTCCGATGTCCGACGCGTTTTCGGACATCATCCGCAATGCGAGCCGCAGCATGCCGGAAGTCGAGCTGGCGTTTCGGGAAGTATCGACCGCCACTCAGCGCCAGCAGATCGCCGACGGCACGATGGACGTCGGATTCGGCTGGTCAGCGGCGAAGGCACCCGGGGAGCGCATCCGGTCCCTCGTCGTGTCGCGGGAGTCGCTCGCCGCCGCGGTTCCCGCCCGGAGCAAATACGCGGACAAGGCGACGATCGAGTTCCGTGAACTGGTCAAGGAGAACTTCGTCACGTTTCCCGCGGGTTACGGTTCCGCGCTGAACGCCGCGCTCGAGGATCTGTGCGCGCAAGAGGGCGTTACGCCGCGGACAGGGCCGACCGCATCGCAGATCACGACGCTGGTGTCGCTGGTGGCCGCGGAACGCGGCGTCGCCATCGTGCCCGGCTTCACGTCGACGTTGCAACGCTCGGGCGTCGCTTACGTGCCGCTGGCGAGGCCGCACGTTCTCGAATTGGTCGTTACGTGGTCCGAACCGTTCTCGTCGAGCTGCGTCGAGCAGTTCATCGAGTTTGCCAGGTCGATCACGCGCGGCTAGGTCCTGTTGACACAAGCCCCGATCACCCGAGCGGAAAATACGTGACATCCGGCGCGAACGGCGCATTCAACGCAATGGCGACCACGTCTCCGGCAAGCCGATCGTCGACGTCGCCCTTTCGATCTGTTCCGGACCGCCGGCCGGAGGCCACAGGCCCTCCGCGTAGTGCCGCTTTCGCAACGCCATGCGTTCTTCCAGGCTTGAGAATCCCCAAATGTGCGTGATGCGCGGCGGTCCATCGAGCGCGTACAGATTGCAAACGAGATGCGACGTATAGGCTTTGGCCGGGCCCACCGCGCGTTCCCACGCGGAAATGGTCGGCGCAATACCGCCGGCTTTCAGCCAGTAGCGGCGAATTTCATAGAAATCGCCCAATGCCGCCGGTTCGATGTCGGGTAGAAAAGGAAAAAGTGCATAGCTTTCCATCGTCAATCGAACGGACGCGCTTTCAATGCCGAAAGGTCGCTCGGCGCGCAATGCCCGATCGCGTTCATGCTGCAATGCATCCATCGTCTCGAAGCCACGCAGCACGACGACCCGCGATAGCTCACCGATTTCCGTGCGCCATGCGCCGAGCAGCCTCCCGTGCGCGTCGGCATCCGACACCCAGTGATGCGCACGGCGGGACACCCTGTCCTGGTCCAGCAGCGGACACGACAACGTCGTGAGTTCATACGGCATATCTGCTCTCCTTTCGCTCGTCTATCGCACTGTATTTCCAAACCGGTGGCCGATAAACGCGCCGCACCTTGAAACAGAATCCAGTAGCATTGCGTAATGGATCTCCTCAAGGCGATGGCCGTATTCGTCCGTATCGTGGAAACGGGTAGCCTGACGGCGGCCGCGCAAGCGTCCGATCTGTCGCCGACCATGGTCGGCAACTACCTTCAGACTCTGGAAAGCCGGCTGGGCGCGGTTCTCGTGCACCGCACGACCCGCAAGCAGAAAGTCAGCGCGTTCGGCCACGCTTACTACGAGCGATGCGTCGAAATTCTCGGTCTGGTCGACGACACGGAACAGCTTGCGCTCGCTCACCTCAAGCAGCCACGAGGGCGTTTGCGCGTGACCGCGCCTGTCGTGTTTACGAACGAGTGCCTGATTCCCGCGCTCGCGGACTATTACCGGCGCTACCCCGAGATCAAGCTCGATATCGTCGCAACCGATTCGCTCGCCGATCTGTTCGACGAAGGCTTCGAGGCGGCCATTCGCATCGGCACGCTCGCCAACCCGGATGTGGTGGCGCGTCCGCTGGCGCCATATCGGCTGGTGCTGTGTGCGTCGCCCGCTTACGTTCACGAGCATGGCGCGCCGGCTACGCCGCACGCGCTAGGCGAGCATCATTGCCTGACCTATGCGTATCCGCCCCGAGCGGAATGGCACGCGGCGCAAACCCAATGGACGCTGGAAGGCCCGGATGGGCCGATGAGCCTGTCCGTGGACGGCAGACTGAAAATTGACAATGCGGACGCGTTGCGCCGGGCGGCGTTGAGAGGGCTGGGTATCGCGATGCTTCCTTCCATCTTGATACGCGACGACATTCGAGAGAAGCGCCTCATCGAGATCATGCCGGACTTCGCCGGCCCCGAACGGACGATGAACCTGCTTTATCTTCAGGAGAGGCAGCAATCACCGAAGCTTCGCAGCTTCACTGAATTCGTGGTCGACCGGTTCGGCGCCGAAACGGCCTGTCGGACGTGAGGCGATTGCCGCCGGTCGCGAAAGGCGTCGTACTTCATCGACACCTCGCGATTTCGACCCGATGTACGTTTCCGTCCTCACCCGCCGTGGTCGCTCATCTGCACCGACCCGCGACGGAATGGCGCCGAAGCGACGATGCTCAAGTCGGATCGCGCCACCTCCGCCGCCTGCAGGGCGTGGCCGTTAGCCGCGCGAATCGACCCAGTTGCGTGCCCAGCGTGCCGAGTGCGCGAGCGCCTGTGCCTCGCTCGTGAAGTAATCGAGCGAATAGAACTGATAGCGGCCTTCGTCGTGCGTGCTATCGGCGCGTTCGAGCAGGAGGTTGGATGAAAAACTACCGTCGGGCAAGCGATGCGCCGAGGGTTGGACGGCATAGCCGTTGTACTGTTGAATTCGTTTGTTGTGCATTTTAATTTTAATGATGTTCGAATGCGCGCGTGCCGTGCGAAATGCGCACGGGTAAGCCGATTCAAAGCCATTGCGGACTGAATCTGACGCAGTCGGAAAGCGAAAATAAGGCGTTGCGGCCGGAGGGGGAATGAAGTGCAACGAGACGTGTGACGCTCGGCCAGCTGAATCACTCGATACAGCTCAAGGCGATCGCGCCAACTTGGGGAGGCGAAGCTCCGTTGGGATGTCGCTGCGACCCGGCGTCCGTCGTGGGAGGCCGGGCCCTTCAAACTTTACAGTGGCTTGATGTTCGCCGCTTGCAGACCCTTCGGGCCTTGCTTCGTTTCGAAGCTCACTTTTTGATTTTCAGCCAGCGTCTTGAAGCCGTCGGCACGAATTTCGGAGAAGTGAGCGAACAGGTCGTCGCCGCCCTTGTCCGGAGTAATGAAGCCAAAGCCTTTGCTGTCGTTGAACCACTTGACGATACCGGTATCCATGAAGATTCCTTGAGAAAAAAAGGGAAATTTGCTCTGTTGAAAGAGCGCGTGAAGCGTCAAGGAGGGAGAGGACAACGAATACCGCTGGGGAGGAGCGAGCAATTGATGAACAGCAATCGGACTTCTTGGACTTCGGTACATACACTAACGGCAGGTGCCGGCCGCGTCAACGACTATCTTGTAACTGTGTGACATCCAGCTCGACGCGCCGACATCGAGACGCCCTTCCGCATCGCAGACGTGACTCCCCGACCGCGGGCAGCGAAGCCGAAGGCTGTCGTCACGACTGGACCCACACCGCCCCGCTTCACGCCTTCGCGAAGGCGAGCAGCAGCTCGCCGAGTTTGCCCGGTTGCTCCTGCTGGATCCAGTGACCTGCGCCGTCGATCAGCTCGATGCCGCGCATGCTCGTCGCCGCCTTCGTTCTCATCAGATCGAGCGCGCCAGGCGCCGAATAGGTGCCCCAATCGCGCTTGCCGCCAATGAAGAGCGACGGGACGTCGATCGTCCTGCCCGAAAACAGGCGCAACTCGGCGTTCAGGTCGGGATCGGACAAGACACGATAAGCCTGAAGCGCGCCTTGAAACCCGGTACGGCCATACTCCGCCGTGTATACGCCCAGTTCCGCGTCGGTGAGCCATTTGCAGGCAAGGATTTCGGCGGCGGACGGCTGGAATGGCGCGACGGTCTCGGGCATCGTCTTGCCGAGATCCATCACGTAGTACGTGGGCATTTGCGCCAGTTCCGAGGCCGTGAGCGCCTTCAGCGGATGCGGCTTGTTGCCCGGCCAGTCGGCGCTCTTCACGTGGAAAAATGCCCGCAGAAACGCTGATAGACCTTGGGGCGGGTGCCACATGTCCCGGTTGGCGTTCCGTGTGCACAGGTATTGCTGGTAATACGCTCTCGGCGGATCGAGCGCGGCAAGCGCCGCCGCCAACTTCCGGCCTTCGCTGTTCGGTTGAGCCGACGATGTCTCGCTTCGCGCCGTGTCGAATGGGAGCGCCGGCGGACCAGGGAACGGCGCACTCATCAGCACCACTGACGGAAAGACGTCCGGTCGCGCCAGCGCGCAATACGCCGCCACAGGCGAGCCGAGGTCGTGCCCGACCAGCATCGACGTATGCCGATACCCCAACGCCGATACCAGTCCGAGGGCGTCGCGCGTCATATTCAGGAGGCTGAAGGGCCCGAGCGGAGCGTCATAGTCGTTCGCCCAACCGGTCGTGCGTCCATAACCGCGCTGGTCGGGCGCCACGACGTGGTATCCCGCGTCGGCCAGGATGGGCATGAGATGCCGCCAGCCGTAGGCCAGATCCGGAAAACCGTGCAAAAGCAACGCGAGCGGCCGGCCGGCGCTTTCATGACCGGCTTCGAGAATGTGAACATCGAGGCCGTTCACCCCATGGATCATGCGCGAGCGCACTCCTTTCGGAAGCGTTCCTGCACCGTATGTCGGCGTGGCCAAATCACTCTCTCCTGTCGGGGTTGCGCGGGCAGGACGAAGCAAGGCAGCAACCAGGCCGGCCGCGCCCATCGCCAGAACGGTTCGTCGCGGCGCCGATGGCTTGCTCTTGTCGACGGGCATCGTCGAACTCCGAAATATGGTGATCACCATAGTATGGCGATCGCCATAGACCGGTCAAGCGGAACGTGGTACTTTTCCCGCATGACACGCAAGACTGACGCGCGCGCTCGCGCGATTGCCACGGCCGAACGGCTGTTTCGCATCCAGGGCTACACGGCGACCGGGCTGACCCAGATTCTCGAGGAAAGCGGCGCGCCCAAAGGGTCGTTCTACTTTCACTTTCCTCGCGGCAAGGCCCAACTCGCCGAGGAAGCAATCGATAACTACGTCACCCATCGAATTGCCGTCTTGCGGAACATCTCGGCTGATACGACCGGTCATGCGCTGAATTTTGTTCGCCAGATCTTCAGCACGTTTGCGGCCGAAATGGTCGCCACCGATTTCCAGTACGGGTGTCTCATGCAAAACCTGGCAAACGAACTGCCCGCGCTCGACGCCGAGCTGACCCAGCGGGTGGCGCGGGGGTTTGCCGATTCGACCGAGGTGATTGCGGCGCATTTCAGGGGGTGCGGGTTCGCTGCCGCGCGCGCATCCTCGGCCGCGGCCGCATTGGTCGCCGCGCTCGAAGGCGCCCGCACGGTCGCGCGCCTGGAACGCTCGCCGGCCGTGTTCGACGCACTGGCAGATGTCAGCAGCCAGGGATGGGGCGCTTCCGAGGGGTGATCCGGCCCAATGTTCTCGTCATGCGTCGTGCCTTGCGCACATCACGGGGAAATTGCCCGTTGCCGTGATGCCGCACCGGTTCGGTATCCGTGAACGCACGACGTGCCGCGAATTCAATTCTCTCGACCGCGTTAGCTCGAACTGCGCAGCGGTAGCCTGGCAACGTGAACGCGTGGAAAACTGGCAGGCGGCCGGACGAGTACCCCGAATTCCGAAGCATGGCCAGGTCGATCAAGCACGACCTCGCCGCGCAGATCGTCTATCGGTGACCAGATTGCAAGCTCGGCCAGACCGGAAGTCGACGTACCGCAACCGCGAACGCTCCGGCCGCCATCGCGAACACCCAAACCGCAGGTCAATGCGAAGCACCGAACAGTCGAATCACGACGCCGCGCAACCACCGGTTGCCGGCCTCGTGGTGATAGCGCGCATGCCAATGCTGCCGCACCGCGAAGCCTTCGACCGGGATCGGGCATGCATGAACCGCCAGATCGTTGGCTTGGGCCAGCGTCTCGCCGATATGACGCGGTAGCGTCGTGATCAGGTCGGTCGTCTGAACGATCGCCCCCAGCCCCAGAAAGCCCGGCAATTCCAGCACCACGTCTCGCTCGATGCGCGCCTGCCGCAGCGCCTGTTCGAGGAGTTGCGCCCCCGTTCCCGCCGTAATGGCGACATGCCCTTCCGAACGATACTGCCTGGCCCCGAGCCGACCGCGAATCCTCGGGTGATGCCGATTCACCAGACAAATCCAGTCCTGGTCATACAGCTTCTGCTGATAAATGCCGCCGCCCAGCCACGGCACGTAGCCAATCGCGAGATCGGCTTCGCCGGATTCGAGCGCCCGCTCCGTATTGCCGTCGATCCGTGCGGCTTCCAGCCGGACGCCCGGCGCCTGCGCCCGGACATGGGCCAGCAGCCGCGGCAGCAGCGTGACGTGGCTCGCGTCGGTCATGCAGATGCGAAAGCGTCGCTGGGCGGTCGCGGGATCGAACGCGATCTCCCACGCCGTGAAGCGCCGCAGCGATTCGAGAATTTCCCGGCAGGGCCCGATCAGCGCGTCGGCTTGCGGTGTCGGCGCCATGCCGCCGGGCGTGCGGATGAACAGCGGATCGTGCAGGTGTTCCCGCAAATGCCCGAGCCAGATGCTGACGGTCGGCTGGCTCTGGCCGAGCTGCTCGGCGACGCGCGTGACGCTGCGCACGTCGTACAGGAGATCGAATAGCTGAAGCAGCTTCAGGTCCGGCAGATCAGCGGGCATCGTCGCATTATTGTCCATGGCAATGACGTCATTGTACTCATTGCATTGTCGGCATGAGCGGCGGCTCCTATCGTGAGGCCATACGTCAAGGAGACACCATTGAAAATCGCGATTCTAGGAGCCGGCGCACTGGGTTGTGCGATCGGCGCCACCCTCACCGAAGGCGGTCACGAGACCTGGTTGATCGACCGCTCGCCCGCACACGTCGATGCGATGCGTCGCGACGGCCTGCGGGTCGACGACGCCCGCGGCACCCGGCAGGTACGCGTGCACGCGACGACACAGGCGGCCGAAGTCGGCGCGGCCGACGTGGTCGTGGTGCTGGTCAAGTCGTTCCACACTGACGCGGCGATCCGCGGCGCCCTGTCGCTGGTCGGGCCCGATACCGTCGTGCTGTCGCTGCAGAACGGCCTCGGGCACGAGGACATCCTGAGCGACGCCGTCGGCCGCGAGCGCGTCCTCGCGGGCAAGACCTACGTCGGCGGCGTGCTGCGCGGGCCGGGTCATATCGAATCCGGCGTGATCGGCAAAAACACCTACATCGGCGAACTCGACGGCCGCATCACGCCGCGCGTGCAGGCGATCGCCGCCGCGTTCGATACCGCCGGCCTCGCGACGACGATCAGCGACAACATCGTCGGCACGATGTGGGACAAGCTGCTGGTGAATGTCGCGACGGGCGCGCTGACCGGCCTCACCGGCCTCACCTACGGGCAGCTCTACGACGAGCCGCTGCTGAAGGCGACGTCGCTCGCGGCGGTCGCCGAAGCGATCGCGGCGGCGCAGGCAGCCGGCGTCAAGCTGTCGATGACCGATCCCGAACAGGCCTGGACCCTCGCCGCCGAGGGGCTGCCCGCCGCCTTCAAGACCTCGATGCTGCAAAGCCTGGAGAAAGGCTCGATCACCGAGATCGACTTCATCAACGGTTCGGTCGTGCGCGCCGGGCAGCGCCATGGCGTGCCGACCCCGGTCAATGCCACGCTCGTCGCCTGCATCAAGGGGCTGGAGCGCGCGATGGCCGATCGCCAACGTGAGGAGGCCGCCGCATGAGCGCCACGAAAGCCTATCTCGAACACGTCGCGATCTGGGTGAAGGACATCCACTGGCACATCCGTTTCTTCGAGGACGTGCTCGGCATGACGCTGCGCGAAGTGGACGGCCCGCTCGACGCACCGCGACAGTACTGGACGCTCGGCGGCATGCAATTCATCCACGCGCCCGACCACAATGGCCCGGAAGGCCGGCTCGCCCATCTCGGCGTGATGTGCGAGGACCTGGAGGCCGCGCTGGCCGCCGCGCGGCGATTCGACGTGACGGAGATGCCGCAGGGGCGCAACTGGATTCGCCTACCCGACGGGCTTGCCGTCGAACTGATTCAGGCCAGGCCGGCTTCATGCGTCGCGCAAGCACTGGCGATCAACCCGCGCGCGGAGGCATGACCATGACGATCGTCGAGAAATACTGGGACGACGCCCGCGAGGGCGACACGTGCACGAGCCCGACCTACCTCGTGACCAAGGAACGCATTCTCGCGTACGCCGACCTCACCGGCGACCATACGCCCGTTCACGTGGACGAGGAATACGCGAACGCCAGCCATTTCGGCTGCCTCGTCGCGCACGGGCTGTTCGGCCTGTCCATTGCCGACGGCCTGAAGACGCAGAGCGACTATCGCTTCCTGCCGGGCATGTCGCTCGGCTGGACCTGGGATTTCCTGCTGCCGATCAAGGTCGGCGACGTGCTGCACGTGACGTTCCGCGTCGGTTCGATGCGGGCCAGCAAGAGCCGCCCGGACTGGGGCATCGTCGTGCTGCCGTCGGAACTGATCAATCAGGACGGACAGGTCGTTCAACGCGGCGAACATCGCCTGATGGTGCCGCGCCGTCCGGAGGCACTGTAATGCAGGCACGTCCCCTCGAAGGCATTCGCGTCGTCGACTACAGCCATTTCCTCGCCGGCCCGTATGTCGGACGCTGTCTCGCGGCGCTCGGCGCCGAAGTGATCAAGGTCGAGCGCCCGGGCGCCGGCGACGCCGGACGCCAGCACGCGACCGTGCTCGACGACCAGCAAAGCGGCTACTTCCTGCAGCTCAACATGGGCAAGCGCGGCGTGAGCGTGAACATGAAGGACGCGCGCGGCAAGGCGTTCATGCAGCGGCTGTGCGACTCCGCCGACGTCTTCATCGAGAACTATCGGCCGGGCGCGCTGGACAAGCTCGGGCTCGGCTATGAAGAACTGTCGGCGCGCAATCCGGGCCTCGTCTACTGCTCGATTTCGGCGTACGGTCACACTGGTCCCGACGCACATCGTGCCGGCTTCGGGCTGATCGCCGAAGCGAAGAGCGGGATCATGCAGATGGTCGGCACGCCCGGCGAGCGGCCGCCGCTGCTCCGCATATCGCTCGGCGACATGTACACCGGCATTCATGCGGTCGCGGCGATCAACGCCGCGCTGCTGGGGCGCGTGAAGAGCGGCCGCGGGCAACACGTCGACATGGCGCTGTACGACACGCTGGTGTCGATGCACGAATATGCGGTGCAGTGCTACACGCTGAAGGGCGTGCTGCCCGAGCAGACCGGTCACGACATGCCGACCTCGACACTCTATGGCGTGTTCCGTGCCGCCGATGGCGATCTCGTGATCGCCGCGCAAGTCGACGACGCGTGGAAGCGCTTTGCACAACTGATCGAAGCGCACGGCGGCCCGGCTGGCTTCGGTGCGGACTCCCGGTTTCACGACAGCACCGGGCGCAATGCGCATCGCGCGGCGATCCTGTCGGTGGTCGAACCGTGGGTGGCCGCGCGTTCCGTCGCGTCGGTACTGGACCTGCTGGACGGCATCGACGTTCCGTGCGCGAAGGTGCAGCGCATCGACGAGGTGTTGAACGATCCGCAGATCCAGGCCCGAGGCATGGTCGTCGAGCAGCAGCATCCACGCTACGGCACGCTGCGCCTGCCCAACCTGCCGTTCCGGTTTTCCGATTGCGATACGACGATTCGCGAGGTCGCGCCCGATCTCGGCCAGCACAACGCGGAAGTCGCACGGTCCCTCGGGTTCGATGCGGCCGAAATCGACGCGATGCAGGCCGACGGCGTCCTCTATTCAAAAGTGAGCCAATGATGACCGACCAATACGCGGTGATCGGCAATCCGATCGGACACACCAAATCCCCGCTGATTCACGGCCTCTTCGCGCAAGAGACGCAGCAGGACCTCCGCTACACGGCGATCGAGGGCCCGCTCGAGCCGGCAGGCGCTTTTGCTGCCACTGTTCGTGCGTTTTTCGACGGCGGCGGCAAGGGCATCAACGTCACCGCGCCGTTCAAGCTCGACGCATTCGCGATGTCGGACGAACGCAGCGAGCGGGCGCAGCTCGCGGGCGCGGCCAACGCGCTCAAGTTCGACGGCGGCCGCATCCTGGCGGACAACTTCGACGGCATCGGGCTGGTTCGCGATATCGAGGCGAACCTCAATCTGCCGATGGCCGGCAAGCGCGTGCTGGTGTTCGGTGCGGGCGGCGCAGCGCGCGGCGCGCTGCTGCCGTTTCTCGACGCCGGCCCGGCGGAACTCGTGATCGCGAATCGCGACGTCGACAAGGCGCGCTTGCTGGCCGCGCAGGTCGCCGGTCGCGGCCCTCTGGTTGCCGGCAGCTATGCCGACCTCGCGCGGATGGGACGTTTCGATCTGGTCGTCAACGCGACGTCGGCCAGTTTGACCGGCGATCTGCCGCCTGTCCCGCCGAGCGTGTTCAGTCCGACGGGAACCGCCTACGAACTCGCCTATGGCAAGCGGCTCACGCCGTTTCTCCGGCTCGCTAAAAACGCGGGCGTGCACGGGATCGCGGATGGTGTCGGCATGCTGGTCGAGCAGGCGGCCGAGGCGTTCGCATGGTGGCGCGGCGTGCGGCCCGCGACCAGCGCGGTGATCGACCGGCTGGCCGTGCCGTTCGACTGAACACGCGATGGGGATCGGCATGCAGGCGATCCCGATGCGCCAAGGCATCGATCGCGACAGTGTCGGCGGGCGCGATCCGGTAGACTCGGCGGGCGCGTCCATACGAACGAGCTGCGCCGAGCAATCTCGCATTACCGCTGTCCTCCGTCCACGCCCGATACCGTGCCGAACACCGTCATGCCGGACACCACGCGCCCCGCTCGCCTGAACTTCGCGCTCATGTTGCCGCTGCTGCTGGCGGCCCAGCCGGTGGCGACCGACAGTTATCTGCCGGCCCTGCCTGAAATCGCCGCGACACTGGGCTCCGCCAGCGTCAGTCTCACGGTTTTCGCATTGATATTCGGTGTCGGACAATTGCCGATGGGCGGTCTTTCCGACCGAATCGGCCGCCGCCCCGTCTTGCTGACCGGCCTTGCGCTCTATGCGCTGAGTGCATTGGCGGCGGCGCTCGCATCGAGCGCCGCGATGCTGGTGGCCGCGCGTGCGATGCAGGGCTTTGCGATGGCCGCGATCCTGGTATGCGCGCGTGCGACGGTACGCGACCGGTACTCGGCGGGCGACGGCCCGTACGTGATGGCGCGCGGTTTTATGGGAATGGGGATGATGGCGTTCCTTGCCCCGATTCTCGGCGCGTATGTCACGCAGCACGCGGGCTGGCGATGGGTACTCGCGGGGATGAGCCTGTATGCGTTCGGCTTGCTCGTCATGTGCTGGTACGGCTTCGAGGAAAGCGCCGCCAGAATCGCGCCGGGCCGGAACTCGACCGGGGACGTGCGCGAGATATTCGGCAATGCCCCGTTCAGGGTATGGACGCTGCTGGCCGCGTCGACGTACACCGGCATGTTCTGTTTTCTGCTGCTTTCTCCGACGATTTACATCCGGCAGCTCGGCATCTCGCCCCAGCGATACGGCTGGATTCCGGCGAGCGGGACGCTCGTCTATGTCCTCAGTACCGTTGGCTGCCGGCACTTGCTGCGACGTCAAAGCATGCTGCGAACGGTGCGGCAAGGCGCGACGCTGAGCCTGTCAGGCGCGGTGATCCAGGCATTGGGGTGCGCGCTGCTTCCCGGCAGCATCTGGCCGCTGCTCGTCGGGCACGGCGTGTATTGTCTCGGGCACGGAATCCATCAGCCATGCGGGCAGGCAGGCGCGGTCAGCGGCCTGCCTCATCTTGCCGGCCGCGCGGTATCGTGGTCCGGCTTCATCATGATGTTCTTCGCTTTCAGCGTGGGGCAGACGGCGGCGGTTTTCACCGATCCGCGCTATCAGTCGGGCGCGTGGCCAATGGTGGTGCCGATGCTTGGCGTCGGCGTTACGCTGGTTACGATCGCGTTTGTGTGGTTGCCGAGAATCGGTGGCGCGAATTTGGGCGCGGCAGCGGTTCCGGCGCGGGCGGTAGATGGTCGGTGAGTTGTGGTGGGAACTCGGTGGAAAGCGGCGGGATGGGTGTCCAGCGCGTCTCTTGTGACCGCCAAATGGACTTGGTGAACGTGATGCTCGACAAGGACGCTGCGAGCGAGCATCTAGGC
>NZ_BCPO01000194.1:0-87775 GCF_016586105.1 Burkholderia sp. E168m15 | reverse complement strand
ATCTAGGCAGCAGTGGCCTGAACAAGACGCAGGCCCCATCCAGTTTGCAACGTACCGTCTTCGCCTTGCAGGGGCGCGAACGCCGACAACAGTTCACTTTTGAACTGCGCGCGCGCCGCTTCCGACATCCGGTCGGCATCGTAGGTGTCCAGCATGTCCAACCACAGCTGCTCGGGTGTAGGTGTCCAGTCGATTTCGATGTCTTCAAAAGACACATCAACAAAATCGGGCTTGAGTAGTTCTTGCCACCCCGCTTCACTGCGCGTGCGCGCATCACCGAGTCGCAACTCTGTGAGCCGATCCTTCGCGATTGGCTTGAAGATGTCCAAAAAAACTTCGCCGACCTTGCCAGTCAAAAAGCTCCGTCCGACGATAGCGGAAAAGCTGCCGCCGTCACACAATACCCGGCGAATCTCTCGAACAACTTGTTCGATATCGTCCATCAACATGAGAGCCATGTGCGACAGCACGTAGTCTACTGAGCCGCTATCGAGTGACATTGCTTGTGCACGCTCGTTGAGCAATCGTATTTCGTGCGGCAATATTCCCCGAGCCACGCTTAACTCGCCATCGCTCATGTCTATGCCAATTAGCTTCGTTGCTGCATGCCCCCTGTCGTTCAGAATTTGCAGCAATGGCCCGTCACCGCATGCCAGATCGAGCACAGTCCGCGACATCGCATCGTTCGGTACACGATTCGCCAGTGCGTGATAGGAGGACGGGTATGCTGCCTGCGCAGATCGTGCAGGCCGATTACCGTAGGCTCGACGCGTTACTCCTGCCCGGCGGCGGTGAAAATCTTTCAAATATATTTCTGCGTACGAGGTCATTCTCGCGCCATTCGATTGTTCGCTAGTTGGGAGCACTTGTGACTCTCGAGCCTGAGCCCCGAGCGGATTGTCGACGAACCAGATCACGATGTCGAACATCTCAAAATGACCGGCAGCCACCACCGGCGCCGCTCGACCGACAACTTCGGACCGTGGCTATACGGCTCGGCGTCCAGCTGTGTGACGGGGCAGTCGATGTCGGCGGATGGCGTGCTCACCATGCGCTGAGCACGCTGCCCCCTCCCGACGTCGATCCAGCCCCACACGAACGGAGCCACACAACGCATCAACGCGACGTACCCTCGTCGCCCACGCCCCCCACCATCAGCACATCCGACAACTTCAACACCGGACAATGCGCTCCCGCGCCCGCAACGGCATCACGATACGTCTCCGTAACAGCCGCCGCGATCCCATGAGCCGCGTCGACACCTTCCGCCATCGCCGAGTAGTACGACAGGTCCTTGAGCGCGTTCGCCATATGGAACGGCAGCGCGGACGTGTCGCCGGTCTCCAGAAACGGACGCAGCCGGTTCAGCGCGGCGCCGCCGCCACCGCCGTTGGCGAGCACGTCGGCCAGCACCGCGACGTCCACGCCCGAGCGCTTCGCGCACGCGACGGCTTCCGACAGCAGCGCGATGGTCCCGAGCGAAACATAGTTGTGCAGCAGCTTCATGCTGTGGCCGGCCCCGACATCGCCGACACACGTGATGTTTTCCGCGAAGCACGCGAGCACCGGCCTGATCTCCGCGAACAACCCGGGCGGCGCACCGACCAGCAGGTTCAGCCGGCCCTCGTGCGCCTCCTTGGCGCCGCGCGTCATCGGCGCGTCGACGAAGCGCCCGCCTGCCGCTTCGACGAGCCGCGCCATTCTGACGGTCGATTCGGGAACGGCGGTCGAACAATCGACGACGATCGCGTTGTCCCTCAGGCCGGCCAACACGCCGTCGTCACCTGTGAGCACCGCTTCCACTTCGGGGGACCCCGTCACGCACAGGATGATGACGTCCGCTTGCGCAGCCAGTTCGCGCGCGGTCCGCACGGTCCGTACGCCGTCGCGCAGCAGCTCGTCGAGCGGCTGATTGCCCGGATGCTCGACGACCGTGAGCGGATAACCGTGCTTCAGCACGTTGCGCGCAATACCATGCCCCATCAAACCCACGCCGATCAGGCCAATCTGCTGTTTCATGTCGTTCCCGTCAAAAGATCGCAACGCGGTGCAGCACTGCGGCGAAATGGATAGTCGTTACCGGTCGACGAGCCGCGCCGGCAGCAGCATCGTGAGGACGATGCCCAGCAACAGGCACCCGACCATCACGAACAGCGGCGCGGCAAGACTGCCGGACGCCTGCTTCAGGTAGCCGACCGCATAGGGCCCGAAGAAGCCGCCGAGGTTCCCGAACGAGCTGATCACCGCGATGCCCATCGATACCGACGCGGTGCCGAGCGCCGCGGTCGGCATGCTCCAGAACAGCGGCGGAAACGAGATGAGCCCCGCGTTCGCGATGCAGAGGGCGAACATGCCGAGCCACAGCTGATCGTGCCAGACGACCGACAGCCCGAGCCCGGTCGCGCCCATCAGCAAAAGCGCGGCGACGTGCAGCCGCTGCCGGCCGCACCGGTCCGCGCTGCGTCCGAACAGGACCATCACGACCACGGCCACCGCATTCGGCAGCGCGGCGAGCAAGCCGATGACGAAATCGCTGCCGATGCCCATCTGCTTGATCATCGTCGGCGCCCAGAATGTATAGCCGTAAATCGCGAACACGTCGAGAAAGTAGATCACGCAGAACGCCCACACGAGCCAGTTCGAGAACAGGCCGCGGTGATTGACCGACTCGGTCGTCGCACGATCCTCCGCCAGCACGCGTGCCAGGACGGCGCGCTCCGCTTGCGAGAAACGCTCGCTGCGCGTGACGTCGTCGTCGAGGCCCTTCCATACATACAGCGCAGCCACGAATGCGGGCAGCGACTCGAGAATGAAGATCCATTTCCAGCCCGGGATCTGCATCGCCCCGTCGAAATACTGCAGGATGAAGCCGGTCAACGGCGAGCCGATCAACCCGGCCAGCGCGAGCGCCGCATAAAACATCGACAGGATTCGCGCGCGCCGCCGCCCCGGGAACGAACGGGCCATGTAGAGCACGATGGCCGGGATGAAGCCGGCCTCGGCGACGCCGAGCAGAAAGCGCATCACGTAGAACTGCATCGGCGTGGACACGAACGCCGTCAATCCCGACACGACGCCCCACGACACGACGATCCGCGTGATCCAGCGGCGCGGCCCGACGCGCACCAGCAGCATGTTGCTCGGCACCTCGAAGATCACGTAACCGAGAAAGAATATCCCTGCACCGAAGCCGAACACCGCGTCCGAAAAGCCCAGATGCTCGCTCATCTGCAATTTGGCGAAGCTGACGTTCACGCGATCGATGTACGACGTGACGTACGCGAACATCAGGATCGGGAGAATTTGCACGGCGAGCCGACGAAAGATCCGGTCCTCCTGGGCGAGATCGTGCGCCGATGCCGGGGCCGCGAGGTCGCCCGGGTTGCAGGCCGCGTCGATTTCCACGTTTGTCTCCGAAAGTTCATGGATGCCCCGCGTGCATGCTTGCGTCGTCACGCGTACAGTCGCTGTCGATATAGATGTGTGCGACAGGGGACGGTTCGAATCTACCGGCCGCCCCGCCCACCCGATATGCGAAATCCTTCAAGTGGCACTTCGAATATCTCGAACGCACGCGCGGGCCGCCATCGTACGGTGCAATGCACAAGCCAACGGAAAACGGATTCCGGCCGCCGATCGCGCGCACGGCACGGGCCTTCGCGGCGCGACGGCGGCGTTGCGGTGTGCGGCGCACCATTCGCGGCCGATCAGAGCGAGTCAGGGTTAGCACCACTTCGCCCAATACCGTCGCGCGCAGCGATGAATGACATACTTGCCGCAGTTTCAATCGGAGCCCGCGCTTGTTCGATCTCACGTCCCTCGCCCTGTTCGTCCGTGCAGCCGAGCTGGGCAGCCTGTCGCGCGCCGCGCAGCAGTCCCACATGTCGCTCTCCACCGCGAGCCGCCGGATCGCGCTGCTCGAGCATCATTTTCGCGTGGTGCTGCTGAACCGCACGGTGGCCGGCGTCGAACTCACACCCGCCGGCGAAGCGCTGTTGCGCCACGCGACCGACCTGCTGCTGCGCACCGATGCGATCTACAGCGAACTGTCCGACTATACGAAAGGCGCGGTCGGCCGCGTCCGCGTGTTCGCGAACATCTCGGCGATCAGCCAGGATCTGCCCGATCAGTTGCGCACCTTTTCGCAACGCTATCGCGACATCAAGCTGCAGATCAGCGAGCTGAGAAGTTCCGACATCCTGCAGGCACTGCGCGAAGGCCGCGCGGACGTCGGCATCGTCACGTCGCGCACCGCGCCCGAGGGCATCCACCTCGCGCCTTACTGCATGGATCGGGCCAGCGTGGTCGTCCCCGACGACTACCCACTCACCGGCGATTCGATCGATTTCAGCGCGTTGCTCGACCACGATCTGGTCGCGCTCGACGACCGCTCGGAACTCACGCGTGCGCTCGTCAGGGAAGCGGCGCTGCTCGGCAAGTCGGTCCGCTTCCGCGTGCAGGTGCAGAGCTTCGAAGCCATGTGCCGGCTGATCGCGGCAGGGCAAGGCATCGGTATCCTGCCCGAGCGCGCGGTCGCGCTGTTTCGCGAACCGATGCGCCTGCGCTTCATTCGCCTCAACGTTCCGTGGGCCAATCGCGTCATGTCGGTCGGCATTCGCGCCGGCGCCGTGCCGCTGCCGACGCGCAAGCTGTTCGAGTTTCTCGCCTCGTTCGCACCGCCTTCGCTCGTCTCCGGTGAAGCCGGGCAATCGAACGACTGACTGCGCCGCCACGCGTGTGTGCGCGCCGGCGTGTTGCAGATTTTCGAAGGTCCCGTTCACGAATCCGCACTTCCTGCCGATGCCGGCGACGCAGTAGATTCGACGGACAGATTCAATAGTCCGCCGGTTACCGCAACGGAAGAGACACGGGAGACATGCCGACGCGATCCGAGGGGAATCGGATGCAGCGTTGCGTATCAAAGGCCGCCGCGCAGCAGTTCGACGCGGCCCGGCTCGCGCAGCTCCCCGTGTCTGCCCCTCCCGTGCGGGACGCCAGCTTCATCATGGAGGCTTCCCGCAACATGAAGAACCCGCACCGCATCGCGGTCATCGCCGGCGACGGCATCGGCAAGGAAGTGATGCCCGAAGGCCTGCGCGTGCTGCGCGCCGCCGCGGCCCGCTTCGACATTCCGCTGGCGTTCGACGAGTTCGGCGACTGGTGTACCGATCACTACGTTCGCCACGGCACGATGATGCCGGCCGACTGGGCACGGCAGATCGGCGCGCACGACGCCATTTTCTTCGGGGCCGTCGGCGCGCCCGATATCGTACCGGACCACGTCGCCGTGTGGGAATCGCTGATCAAGATCCGGCGCGAGTTCGATCAATACGTGAACCTGCGCCCGGTGCGCCTGATGCCGGGCGTGCCCGCGCCGCTCGCCGGGCGCCAACCGGGCGACATCGACTTCATCGTCGTGCGCGAGAACACGGAAGGCGAGTATTCGTCGGTGGGCGGCCGGATGTTCACCGGAACCGACCGCGAGATCGCCGTGCAGCAGTCGGTTTTCTCGCGCGTCGGCGTCGACCGCGTGCTCAGGTTCGCATTCGAACTCGCCCGCTCGCGCCCGCGCAAGCAGCTGACGGCGGCGACGAAATCCAACGGCATCTCGATCACCATGCCGTTCTGGGACGAACGCCTCGCGGAAATGGCCCGGTCGTTCCCGGACATCGAAACGCGCAAATATCACATCGACATACTGTGCGCGCACTTCGTCCAGAATCCGGATCGCTTCGACGTCGTCGTCGCCTCGAACCTGTTCGGCGACATCCTGTCCGACCTCGGCCCCGCGTGTACCGGCACGATCGGCATCGCGCCGTCGGCGAACCTGAACCCGGAGCGGCGCTTCCCTTCGCTGTTCGAGCCGGTGCACGGCTCGGCGCCCGACATCGCGGGCCGCGGCATCGCGAACCCGATCGGCCAGATCTGGTCGGCCGCGTTGCTGCTTCAACACCTCGGTCGCGGCGAATCGCGCTACGAAGCCGCGGCCGCCGAAATCGTCGCGGCGATCGAATCCGTGCTCATCGCCGGCCCGCGCACCCGCGACATGGGCGGCACGGCCAGCACCGAAGAACTGGGCGCCGCGATTGCACACACCATCGCGAATCCCGCATCGATCGAGGAATGACCCATGCAATTTGATCACTACATCGGCAACGCCCGCGTCGTACCGAATACCGGCGAGCGGATCGACGTCGTCGACCCGAGCACCGGCGAACCGTTCGCGACGATCGCGCGCGGCGATGCGACCGACGTGCAGCGCGCCGTTTCCGCCGCACAGCGCGCGATGGGCGACACGCTCGACGGCCCGTGGGCGAAGCTGTCGCCGGTCGAACGCAGCAACCTGCTGTTCGCGTACGCCGCGGCCGTCTCGCAGCATGCGGACGAACTCGCGCAGCTCGAAGCGCGCGACACGGGCAAGGCGCTGAACACCGCCCGTACCGATGCCGCGGTGCTCGCGCGCTACCTCCAGTACTACGCCGGATGCGTCGACAAGCTGCACGGCGACACACTGCCCTACACCGCCGGGTTCACGGTATTGACGGTGCGCGAACCGATCGGCGTGACCGGCCACATCATTCCGTGGAATTACCCGATGCAGATCTACGGTCGCTCGGTCGGCGCGTCGCTCGCCGCCGGCAATGCGTGCGTGGTCAAGCCGGCGGAGGACGCGAGCCTGTCCATTCTGCGGCTGGCGGAAATCGCGGCCGAGGTCGGCTTTCCGGCCGGCACCGTCAACGTCGTCACGGGGCTGGGCGGCGAAGCCGGCGCGGCCCTATCGGCCCATCCCGGCATTCGTCACATCTCGTTTACCGGATCGACGGGAACGGGCGCGCTGGTCGGCCGCGCGGCCGCCGAGCGTCACTGCCCGGCAGTGCTCGAGCTGGGCGGCAAGTCGCCGCAATTGCTGTTCGACGATGCCGATCTCGATCAGGCGCTGCCCGTCATCGTCAACGCGATCGTGCAGAACGCGGGGCAGACCTGCTCGGCCGGCAGCCGCCTGCTCGTCCAGCGCACCGTCTACGAACGCGTGCTCGATCGTCTCGCGCAGCAATTCGAGCGGCTGCGTTCGGGGCCGCCGTCGATGAATCTGGAGATGGGGCCGCTCGTCAATGCAAAGCAGCATGCACGGGTGCGGGCCATCGTCGAGCGCGCGCAGGCCGACGGCATTCGCGTGGCGGCGCGCGGCACCATCGCGGCCGGCGCATCGGGCGCAGGCTACTACCAGGAAGCGGTGCTGTTCCGCGACGTGCCGCCCGACAGCGAGCTCGCGCAGGAAGAGGTATTCGGCCCGGTGCTCGCGGCCATGCCGTTCGACGACGAAGACGCGGCGGTCGCCCTCGCGAACGGCACGCAGTATGGCCTCGTCGCGGGTGTCTGGACCCGCGACGGCGCCCGCGCGCTGCGGCTCGCGCGCAAGCTGCAGGCCGGACAGGTCTTCATCAACAACTACGGCGCGGGCGGCGGCGTGGAACTGCCGTTCGGCGGCGTGAAGGCAAGCGGGTATGGCCGCGAGAAAGGCTTCGAGGCATTGCTCGGCTTTACCGCGCTGAAGACCATCGCGATCCGGCACGATTGATCGCGGCCACGCTGCGACGGCCGTTCGGGCCGTCGCCGGAGAATCGCCATGTCCCGACTGACCATCGTGGGCGCCGGCCGCGTCGGCCAGACGCTCGGCAACCTGATCGTCGCGAACCGTGTCGTCGACGTGGGGCAAATCTACGCTCGTGACATCGCGCGCGCCGCCGTGGCATTCGTCGGCGCCGGCCGACCGGTCGATGATCTTGATCGGGCCGAGCCCGCCGACATCTGGCTGCTGTCCGTACCGGACACCCGGATACGATCCCCCCAAAAGCCATCAGCCCATCGTCTGCGCGAACGACTTCAGATACTTCATGCCCGTGTCGCACATGATCGTCACGATCGTGGCGTCCGGGCCGAGCCGTTCGGCGAGTCGCAATGCGCCGGTTACGTTGGCGCCGGTCGACGTACCGCAGAACAGCCCCTCCTCCGCGGCCAGTCGGAACGCCATGGCTCTTGCGTCCTCCGTCGAGACGCGCTCGAGTTCGTCGGCGATGCCGTCGCGCCAAAGCGGCACGACATAGCCCGCGCCGATCCCGTCGATCTTGTGCGCGCCGGTCGATCCACCCGACAGCACCGCCGATTCGGCCGGCTCGACACCGGCGATCCGGATGCGTGCGTCATGCTCGCGCAAGCGCCGCGAAATCCCGCGCAGCGACGCAGCCGTGCCGACGCTCTGGACGAAACCGTCGAGACGGCCGCCGGTCTGCTCCCAGATTTCGTCGGCCATCTTCGTATAGGCGTCGAGCTGATCGGTGTTTTCCATCTGCGCGGTGATGTATGCGCCCGTCTCGCCGGCAATCCGATGCGCCTCGCGAATCATGTCCTTCGTCAGCTTCCCGGTTTGCTTGCCGTTGTCGCTCGGGACGAGCGTCAGCTCCGCGCCAAGCAGGCGCATGTGATCGAGCTTCTCCTTCGAGAACGCATCCGACGAGACCAGATGCAGCGGATGCCGCTTGACGGCGCACACCAGCGCGAGCGACACGCCCGTGCTGCCACCGGTGTACTCGACCACCGCGCCGCCGGGCTTCAGACGCCCATCGCGCTCGGGCGCTTCGATCATCGCGAGCGCGATCCGGTCTTTCATGCTGCCGGTCGGATTCTGACTTTCGAGCTTGACGAACAGACGCGCGCCGTTCTTCGGGACAACGTGTCGTAACGGGACGAGCGACGTGTTGCCGATCGTGTCGAGGATGCTGCCGGGAGTCGATTTCATGTGGACCTCTGAAGTGAGCGAACGGGCAAGACCCGGCGGGTAGCCGTCAGGTCGCATGACCGAGCAGCGCGACAGCGAACGTGAGCGTTGCCGCGAAGCCGGTCAGGAAAGCGATCGTGCGAACAACCGGAATGCCAGCGGCGTAGACGACGTAGTGAACCAGCCGCGCCCCGAGATAGAGCCTGGCCGAGAACACCGTCGCCGGGCTGCTCGCACCCGTCATTGCGCACATCAATACGAGCGGGGCGAACACGGCAAGATTCTCGATCGCGTTCGCATGCGCACGCCGTGCGCGCTCCGCCCACGGTGGATCGGGCGGATGGGACGGATCGGGATTGCTCAAGGCCGCCATCAGGCCGCGTGTCATGATTCTGGCCAGCATGTAAGGAATCCACATCAGCAGCGTCGCGATCGCGGTCAGCGTCAGCAGGTGAAGTTCTGGCGAAAATGTCATCGGATTGGCCTCTGTCGGACTGAGCCGCAGGCGGGATCTGCGGATGCCGGAAATGCTTCGCAGTCTAGACTCGGGACGAGGCCGCTCGCCATAGTCATAAATGACATTAATAGCGACATTCACGACAGCCATTCGACATGAAAGCCACTATCCGTCCGACCGGAAAATCCGATGCATGGGCGGGGTAGCGCAAGCGCGCCACGCGCCGCCCGCTGCATTCAATCAGACCGTACGCGACACGAGCTCGCCCAGAACCGTGTCCAGTGCGACATGGCCGTGCAGGATTTCTTCAGGATCACTTTCGAAATCGATCCAGCCTTCGTTGAAGCCGTCCAGCATGCGCATGCGGGGGAGCGGATGCTTCATGCCCTGCGCGCGAAACAGCGCTTCCCACGTTCGTCTGTCGACGGCTTCCGCGCGCACGTCCCGGCCCAACACGCGAGCGAAGGCCAGCGCGAGATCGTTGGGGCTCACCCGGCACGGGCCTTCGAGCTCGACGACACGCACACCGTGCCACGTCTGCTGGAGCAGTTGCGCCGCCACGCGGCCGACGTCCGCGGTGGCGACCATCGGCACAGGCTTGTCGAGCGGCTGCAGGTAACTGGCGACGACGCCCTCGTCGCGCGCGGACGCGACATCCCACGCGGCGTTCTCCATGAACCAGCCGGGCCGCAGGAACGTCACCGGCATCGGCATCTCGCGCAGCGCCTGCTCCATCAGCGCGAGTTGCGTGAGCAGATTGGGCTCGTCGGCCTGCGCGCCGATCGTCGACAGGCACACGACCCTGTCGGGGCGCGCCTTCAGCAGCGCGGCGGACACGGCCTCGATCACTTTCCGCGCTTCGGGAAACCCCGGCGCCGGATCGAACACCGGCGGCAGCAGGATGAAAACGCCCGTCGCGCCGGCGAATGCGTCGGCGAGCAACGCCGGGGCTTCCATGAAAGCCGTTGCGATCTCGCACCCGCGCGCCGCCCATGCCGCTGCCCGCGTCGCGTCGCGCACGACCGCGCGCACGGGCCGACCCGAGGCCAGCAGTTCACGGGCCAGTGCGCCGCCGACCTTGCCGGTAATTCCTGTGATTGCATACATTGCTCGTTCTCCATGTGTGAATACGTGGGTCGCATTCTGGACAAACGCCGACCAAAACAAAACGACATGGATGGCATCAGATAAGTGACAACGCGTCATCAATTCGGCATGATCGACACGGACGCCCGGCGTGGCTACGCTGTGCGGCGTCGGCGTGTCGGCCTTCAGTGGGTCGTGCGCGATCCGCCACCCGTATTCAGTCGAACCACCATGAGATCCAGTAGCGAGAAGCTGTCAGGCAGCATCAGCGTGTTCGCCGCCGTCGTCGATGCCGGGACGTTTTCGGCTGCCGCCGACGTCATCGGCATGACGCCGCCGGGCGTCAGTCGAGCGATCGCGCGGCTGGAAAAAAGGCTGAACATCCGGCTGTTCAACCGAACGACGCGGTCGGTGTCGCTGACCGAAGAGGGCCGCCGCTTTTACGAGCAGGTCATGCCCCATCTCGCCGGGCTGGAGGAAGCCGCCGCGGCGGCCGCGGGCGGCGCCTCCGCGGTGCGCGGCAAGCTGCGAATCAATCTGGATCCGGTCGTCTACCGCGCCATTCTCGGGCCACGGCTCGATGCGTTCATGGACGCGCATCCCGAACTCGAAATCGAGCTCATCGCGCGAGACAGCCTGGGCGACCTCGTGATGGACGGCTTCGACCTCGCCGTGCGCTTCGGCGAACCGCGGGCATCCAGCCTGATCGCGAGAAAGCTGCTCGATACCGGCGTCGTGACGGTCGCGGCGCCCTCGTACATCGCGCGCCGGGGACGGCCGGCCAAACCCGAGGACCTCGAAGACCGGCACCACCGCTGCCTGGAATTTCGCAATCCGGAGACCGGCAAGCCGTTCGCGTGGGAATTCCATCGCAAGCGCAAACGCATCGTGGTCGACACTCGCGGACGCCTCACGGTCAACGATCCGGGCGCGCTGCTCAACGCGTGCCTCGCCGGCTCCGGCATTGCGCAGATGCTGCTGCTCGGTGCCGAGCCGCTGATCGCCGACGGCCGGTTGATCAACCTCTTTCCCGAATGGGCCGACGAGCGGTATCCGCTATACGCGTATTACCCGTCCCGGCATCACGTGCCGGCCAAGACCCGCGCATTCCTGGATTTCATCAGAATTTGCTCCGAGAAACCCCGCCATTGATGCCGGGAAGGAAAGGAGTGCTGTTGACAGACAGCTTCTTCCACGGGTTAGGATCACCTGCATGATCCTCGTCTACCGCTACCGCGTGAAGTCGCTCAACGGACTGCTTAACAAGCAGAGCCGCGCGGTGAACTACGTCTGGAACTTCTGCAACGACACGCAGAAGCACGCGCTCAAGTGGAGCAAGAAATGGCCGACCGGATTCAACCTGAACGTGCTGGCGACCGGCAGCAGCAAGGAACTCGGTATTCACTCCGGCACGGTCAACGCGACGTGCGAGCAATATGCGAAGTCGCGCAGTCAGCGCCGTCGGCCCTACCTGCGCTATCGCGGCAGGAAATCGTTGGGCTGGGTGCCGCTGAAGGGGCGTGACCTGAAGCGCGAGGGTGACGCGTTCCGTTTCGCCGGCAACACGTTTCGGGTGTTCAACAGTCGACCGCTTCCCGAAGGCAAGATCAAGGACGGCACCAACTTTGCGCAGGATGCACGCGGCAACTGGTTTCTCAACATCGTGATCGAGATGCCCGATGTGCAGGCCCGCCCGATCCGTTCCGGCGTCGGTATTGATCTCGGCCTGAAAGACTTCGCCACACTTTCGACCGGCGAGAAGCTGCCCAATGACCAGTTCGGTCGACGAGCGGCGGAAAAGCTGGCGAAAGCGCAACGGGCGCGAAAGCACAAGCGGCATATCGCGAAGCTGCACGCCAAGGTCGCGAATGCGCGTGCCGATTTCCAACACAAGCTCGCGCTCGATCTGGTGCGGCGCTTCGATTACATCGCGGTCGGCAACGTGTCGGCTGTCAAACTCGCCAGAACCAGGATGGCGAAGAGCGTCTACGACGCGTCCTGGTCGTCCTTCCGAAACAAACTCCGCTACAAAGCGGTCGCGCACGGGGCCACGTTCGAGGAAGTGGACGAAAGCGGTTCCACCCAGTCCTGTTCGTCGTGCGGGTCGAAAGACAGCGCGACGCGGCCGAAAGGTATCGCGGGACTGCGAGTAAGAGAATGGGCCTGCAGTGACTGTGGTGCCGAGCATGATCGTGATATCAACGCTGCGCTGAACATTCTCCGATGCGGACGTGCATCGCCAGGTGTGGGAATCCGCCGCCTTTAGGCGGTGGAGGACGTCAAGGTCGAACTGACGGGTATTCACGGGGGCGTCGGCGCACGCTAGTGGTGTTCGCTACCGATTGTCGGCACGCAACTCCCGCACCCCACGGCCGAGCCTGCGGCGCAACAAGGCCCGCAACGTCGCCGAATCCGCGTAACCCACTTCGCTTGCGATCGTCTCCAGGTCGTAACCCATCGACACGAGGTTCTGCGCCCGTTCGATTCGGAGATCCTGGAAGAACGCCAAGGGCGACTTCCCGAGTACCGCCTCGGTACGGCGCTGCAACGTGCGTGGTCCCACGGCCAATGCAGCCGCCGCTGTCTGAAGCGAGAAACCGAGGGAAAGATGCTCGCGGGCCCAGCGCTCGAATCGCGCGATCAATGGATCGGCGTGTGCAAGGTAATCCGGAATGATGTATTCGGCCTGCGACGAACGCTTGTCGATCAGCATGAAGCGGGCCACGAGCGTGGCCAGTTCGGGACTGGCCTGACGTAGCAACCACAGCGCCAGGTCGAGATGGCCCATGGCCGATCCTGCCGTGACCACGCGATCCGCGGCGACGACCATGCGCGAATCGTTCAGATCGACTGCCGGATAACGTTGACGGAAGAAAGGCGACAGCGACCAGGTGGTCGTCGCCTCGCGATGATCCAGCAGCCCGGCTTCGGCCAGCAAGAACGTACCGATACAAGCGGCGGCGACGCCGACGCCGTCGGCATGCCACGCACGAAGGTGCGCCATCGCATCGCACACGTCCCGACGCTGCAGCGTCTCGATCAGGCGCTCCGGCTCCCTGATACCGGGCGCGGGCACGGCCACCCAGTCCGGGCGACGCACGCTGCTGGCCGGTTCCACCAGCATCGACAGTCCATGCGCAGTGCGAACGCGTTTGCGCACGCCCGCCACCGTCACGTCGAAGGGCGGCGCGGCGAAGCCTTGGGCAGCAGCTAGTTCGTTGGCCATCGCGAAGGTATCCAGCAGTACCGTCAGCCCGGTGTCGAACAGACCCTCGAGGGCCAGGATCGTCAATCTCATGTCGTAAACATCTCTATTAATGTCATTTACGACTATAGCCCGGTTTCGGGGCAAAGCCTAGACTGCGTGGCAACGTGGTGAAGACATCAGCTGCCTCGGTTTTCAATGACATCACACGTTTCATCTCGACCGCATCGGAGCCGCACGTACGGATGCGGTTGCGGTCCTCTAACCTCATTGGCTGGGAAACACTCAACATGTCCAGAACCATTCTGATCACCGGCGCCAGCAGCGGCTTCGGCCGCGACACCGCGGAAACACTCTCACGTGCCGGGCACCGGGTATTCGCGTCGATGCGTGACGTCGCCGGCCGCAACCGGCCGCATGCCGATGCGCTGCGGGCGAGCGGCGTGCAGGTCGTCGAACTCGATGTGACGGACGATGCGTCCGTCGAGCGCGGCGTCGCCTCCGTGCTGGAACATGCCGGGCGTCTCGATGTCCTGATCAATAACGCTGGTATCGGGTCGGCCGGCGTTTCCGAGGCGTTCACGACGAAGCAGGTACAGGCACTCTTCGACGTGAATGTATTCGGCATCCAGCGCATGTCGAGAGCGGTATTGCCGACCTTCAGAAAGCAGGGCGAAGGCCTGATCGTGAACGTCGGCTCGATACTCGGCCGCGTGACGTTTCCGTTCTTCGGTCTCTATGGCGCATCGAAGTTCGCGATCGAAGCGTTGACCGACAGCTACCGCTACGAATTGTCGACGTTGGGC
Organism: Burkholderia sp. E168m15; assembly: GCF_016586105.1. NCBI lineage: Bacteria > Pseudomonadati > Pseudomonadota > Betaproteobacteria > Burkholderiales > Burkholderiaceae > Burkholderia > Burkholderia sp. E168m15. Next base: position 73,445 of record NZ_BCPO01000194.1, on the reverse strand, counting down.
ATCGACGTCGTTCTCGTTCAACCGAGCAACTATCCGACGAATATCTTCGGCAGCGCGCAGCGGCCCGCCGACGCCGCGCGCGTGCCCGGCTACGGTGAAGCCGGTGCGATTCCGGACAAGATGGTCGAGACGTTGATGACGTTGTTCGCGAGCGACCACGCGCCGGACCCGCACGACGTCGCCGAAGCCATCGCTCAACTCGTCGAGCAAGCACCGGGCACGCGCCCCGCGCGTTGGGTCGTGGGTCAGTCATTCGGCGCCGACGCCCTCAACGCTCAAGCAGCAGCGATTCAGGCGCAGACACTGGAGAGTCTCGGGCTCGCGCACCTCGCCGGGCCGCAAGGACAATCCGCGGCGGCGTGAAGATACGTTCGCGGCAGAAAACGTCCGTCGACGCGATGGTCCACCGACTACGCGTCGGACAACGATGACGGTGAACCGCACATCCGCGAACGCTCGCTGAGCAGCGTATCGCGGTCTCTCCCATACGACGCCCTATGCGCCGACCATGCCGACCGTCACACCCGTGGTCAATCGCGTTTCAGTGTCGACCTCAGAAACTGTCCCGCCACGAAGATGTCGCGCTCCACTGCGCGTCGCGCCGCGGCGGCATCCCGCCTGTCCAGCGCATCCATCAGGTCTTCGTGGGCGTCGTTCAACACGGCGGAGGCTTCGGACGTGTCGAAGAGGCGGTTCGAGATCGGGCCGGCCTTCAGCCACAGCGTATCGATCAGCTCGAACAGCAACGGCGAGCCGGCCGCCTTGTAGAGCAGGACATGGAAGTCTTCGTTGGCGGCGAGGTAATCGGTGGCTTGGTCGGCCTTCAACGAAACCGCGGGCTGCTTCAGCGTTGGTTTGTCTCCCGCGGACTTCCTGGCGCGAGCCGGCTGATCCGCAGGGTGTTTCAACGCCTTCGCCATGCGCTGGCAAAGCTTGCGCAGCGTGGCGAGTTCGGCCGGCTCCAGCCTCAGGCAGCCGCGCTCGGCGGCCTCGCCTTCGAGCAGCATGCGCATTTGCAGCAGGTCGTCGAACTCGGGCACCGTCAGCCTGGGGACGATCGTTCCGGCGTTGGGCACGTTCACCAGCGCACCTTCGGCAGCCAGACGCTGCAGCGCGGCGCGCACCGGCATCTGCCCCACCCCCATCTCGGCTGCCACGTTGCGGATCTTCAAGCGCTCGCCGGGAAGGAAGCGGCCTACGGTGACCCATTGCCGCAACGTGGCGTAGATCGTGTCTTGCTGAGTGGTGGTGGGTTCGATGTCGTGACTCATGAATCGGCAGCGGCGGTGAGCGAAGCCAGCACGGTGTCGAATGCGGCGAGCAGGCGCTGCACGTGCATCCGGGTCGTGTCAGGGCAGACGAGCATCATATTGTGAAAAGGCGTGATGAGTACGCCGCGGTTCAGCAACGCCAGATGCAGCGCGTGCTCCAGCTCGGCATCCATCACCGCCTCGGCCTGGCTGCCGTTGCGCGGCGGCTGCGGGCAGAACTGGAACTCCACCCGGGCGCCCACCTGGGTGACGCACCAGGGCAGGCCGTGGCGGGCGATGATCGTGCGCAGCCCGGCGGCCAGTTGCTCGGCCAGCGCGTGCATCGGGGCGAAGACCTCGGGCGTCATCAGATGCGTGAGCGTGGCGCGCATCGCCGCCATGGCCAGCAGGTTGGCGGTCAGCGTGGTGCCGATGCCCGAGTGGCCCGGCGGTGCCGTGCGCTTGGCGGCCTCGGCGCGCTCGGCCAGTGCGGCGCTGAAACCATAGGCTGCGCACGGCATGCCGCCGCCCAGTGCCTTGCCCACCACCACGGCATCGGGCTGCAGGCCGTGAGCGCACGCATAGCCGCCGGGGCCGCTGCTGAGCGTGTGGGTCTCGTCCAGTACCAGCAGGCTGCCGTGGCGGCGGATGAGGTCTTGCGCCTGCGCCCAGTAGCCCGGTTCGGGCAGCACCATGCCGATGTTGGTCATCACTGGCTCGGCCAGGACGCAGGCCACGTCGCCCGGGGCCAACGCGGCTTCCAGCGCGGCCAGGTCGTTGAATTCCACCACGCGCGTGGTGATGGTGAGATCGTGCACCTGGCCCAGCAGGCTGGCGCGTTGCGTGGGTTGGCCGTCCACCAGGTCGACGAAGACGTCATCGACCGTGCCGTGGTAGCAGCCGTTGAACACCAGCAAGGTACGCCGCCCGGTGGCGGCACGTACCCAGCGCAGCAAGAAACGGTTGGCGTCGCTGGCCGTCATCGCGAACTGCCATTTCGGCAGACCGAAATGCCGAGCCAGCAATTCACCCACGACGGATGCGTCCTCGTTGGGCAGCATGGTGGTGAGGCCCTGCCGTGCCTGGGTCGCCAGTGCCTCGGTCACGACGGCGGGCGAATGGCCGAACATGGCGCCCGTGTCACCCAGGCAGAAGTCGGCCAGCGTGTGACCGTCCACATCGGTGAGTTGTGCCCCCTGGGCCTGGGCCACGTGCAGCGCGAAAGGCGTCGACCAGTCGTTCATCCAGTGCAGCGGCACGCCGAACATCAGCTGCGGCGCGGCGCGTGCGGACATCACCTGCGACTTCGGGTTGCGTTGCGCGTACTCGGCGCGCTCATGGGCGAGCAAGGCCTGTACGCGTTCGTGCTCGATGCCGGTATGTGGAAGCGTGTGGTTCATGACGGACTCCTCAAACCAGCAGTAACAGGTGCTCTCGTTCCCACGAACTGATCACCCGGTTGTAGGTGGAAAATTCCAGTTCCTTCACCGCGCAGAACGCGTCGACGAAGGTTTCGCCCAGTACCTCCTTCATCGCATCGCAGGCACGCATGGCCTCGATGGCGTTTTCGAGATGGCGCGGCAGTTCGTGGGCGACGTTCCACGCGCTGCCTTCGGTGGGCTCGCTGGGGTGCAGCCGGTCGCGCATGCCGATGTAGCCGCAGGCCAGCGTGGCGGCCATGGCCAGATAGGGATTGGCGTCGACGCCGGGCACGCGGTTTTCAACCCGGCGGGCGCCGGGGCCGGACTTGGGGACGCGGATACCGCAAGTGCGGTTGTCCTGGCCCCAGCGCACGTTGATGGGTGCCGACATGTAGGGCGCCAGCCGCCGGTATGAATTGACGTAGGGCGCCAGCATCGGCATCACCTGCGGGATGTAGGTTTGCAGTCCGCCGATGAAGTGGTGGAAGTGTTCGCTGGCGGTGCCGTCGGTATTGCTGAAGATGTTGCGGCCTTCGCCGTCGTTGATGCTCTGATGAATGTGCATCGCGCTGCCGGGTTCGCCCTCCATGGGTTTGGCCATGAAAGTGGCAAATACGCCGTGACGCAGCGCCGTCTCGCGCACCGTGCGCTTGAACAGGAAAACGCGGTCGGCCAGGTCGAGCGGTTCGCCGTGGCTGAAGTTGATCTCCATCTGCCCCGGGCCGGCCTCGTGGATAAGCGTTTCCACGCCTAGCTGGTGCTGGTCGCAGAAGGCGGACAGTTCCATGAAGAAGGGATCGAAATCGTTCACCGCGTCGATGGAGTAGCTCTGCCGCCCCACCTCGGGCTTTCCGGTGCGCCCCAGCGGCGGCTGCAGCGGCTCGTGCGGGTTCTGATTGCGCGCCACCAGGTAGAACTCCATCTCGGGTGCCACGACGGGCTGCCAGCCGCGTGCTTCGTACAGCGCCAGCACGCGGCGTAGTACGGCGCGGGGCGACAGTTGCACCGGCTGGCCGTCCCATTCCAGGCAGTCGTGGATGACCACGGCCACCGGTTCGGCTGCCCAGGGCACGATGCGCACGGTGGCGGCGTCGGGCTTGCAGACCATGTCGGGGTCGGTGTCGCCGACGAAGGGGCTGTTGTCGGGCTGTTGCCCGTTCACGGTGTTGAGCAGCACGCTCTTGGGGATGCGCATCTCGCCCGACGCCGTGAACAGATCGCGCGGCAGGATCTTGCCGCGCGCGATGCCCGTCATGTCGGGGATGACACACTCCACCTCGCGGATGCGGTGCCGGGTCAGGAAGTCGCTCAAAGCGTCGTTCATCGCATGTCACTCATGATGTGATCACAACATTGTGTGTTTATCGATGATATCTCGAAAATAATCATGTTTGTGATCACAAATTCATCCCAATGAACTACAGGACAACTCGCGACAGCGCGAACACCTCCGGTCGCAGGTCCATGAGCATCCCTTGGGTACGGTTGTGCTGACCGACCCTCTCCAGCCGTTTTCAGCGTCGAATAGCAAATGGCCGGTCTGAATGCAGAGCCGGCCATTGCTTTTTATCGGCCATTGATTGCCAAGGCCGAGGTCCGGAAAGGGACCTACCGTCGGATTTCCGAGTGGAGCAGTCGTTTGGCCGTCAGTTTCGGAGATGGAACTGCCGGCTGCTTCCGGCCGGCAACCGCCAGTCGATCCCCCGCCGCTTCGCCGCCGAGCACGGTCGGCGGCACCGCGACGACACACACCGACGCGCTCGTGCCGGCACTGAAGGCGATCGACGCGACCGCATGTCCCCCGTCGCGCCGATCACCCCCGCTCAGATCTGCTGCTGGCCGCCATCGACGAACAATTCGATGCCGTTCACGAAGCTCGCGTCGTCCGACGCCAGGAACAGCGCCGCGCCCGCAATCTCGCCCGGCTCGCCGAGGCGCCCCATCGGAATCTGCGCCGCCAGATAATCGGCAAGCCCCTGCCGCTGACCCGCATCGTCGCCGGCGAGATCGAGCAGGCCGGGCGTGCGGGTCGCGCCCGGGCTGATCGTGTTCACGCGGATGCGTCGGTCCTTGAGGTCGAGAATCCAGCTACGCGCAAACGCACGCACCGCCGCCTTCGAAGCCGAATACACGCTGAACGCAGCGGTGCCCGCGCTACCCGCCGTCGAGCCGGTCAGGATCACCGATGCGCCATCGGCCAGCAGCGGCAGCGCCTTCTGCACGGTGAACAGCACGCCCTTCACGTTGCGGTCGAAGGTGTCGTCGTAGTGCGCTTCGGTGATGCTGCCCAGCGGCAGCATCGAACCGCCGCCGGCGTTCACGAACAGCACGTCCAGGCGCCCCTGTTCTTCCTTGATTTGCGCATACAGCGCGTCGAGCTCATCGAGCTTCGTGGAATCGGAACGCACGCCGGTGGCCGTGCCGCCGGCTTCACGGATACCCGCCACGGCGGCATCGAGTTCGGCCTGACGGCGGCCCGTGAGATAGACGTGCGCCCCTTCAGCGGCGAAGCGTTGGGCGGTGGCCAGGCCGATGCCGCTGGTGGCGCCGGTGACGAGTGCGATCTTGTTGTCGAGCTTGCGTGCCATGGTATTGCTCCTTTCGTTTGATCAGTGGGTGTTTCGGTTGGGTGTTACGTGCTGCGATGTGAGGAGAATATCGACGGCTCGATCTTTTCGAAATAGAATCAATCGAAATCCAACGTTGCATAAATGAAAAGATGAGGGGAAATGGCGCACCTGCCTGATTTCGAAGGGTTGGCGATGTTCGCGAAGGTGGCCGAGCACGGGTCGTTTGCCGCTGCGGCGCGCTCGACCGGCGTGTCGGTCGCCACCGTCTCCCGCGGGGTGGCACGTCTGGAGGACCGGCTCGGCGCGCGGCTGTTCAATCGCACGTCGCGGCAGCTCTCGCTGACCGAGTTCGGCCGGACGATCAGCGAGAAGGCCGGCGAGATCTACCGTCAGGCCGAGGAAGCGGAAAGCTCGGCGCGCGAGATGTCGGTGCAGCCGCGCGGGCTGGTGCGTCTGGCCGTGCCGATGTCGTTCGGGCTGCGCTGGGTCGCGCCGCTACTGCCGGGCTTTTTTCGCGCGTATCCGGAGGTGTCGATCGACCTGCATTTATCGGATGCGTCGGTCGATCTGATTGCCGATGGGTTCGACGCGGCGCTGCGTATCGCCGCGCTGCCGGATTCGTCGCTGGTCGCGCGTCGGCTGTGTGCGGTCACGCAATTCGTGGTGGCGGCGCCGGAATATCTGAGGCGCGAAGGGCGCCCCACGCATCCGCTCGAATTGGCGGATCGCCCTTGCCTCCCGTACGCGTATCGCGCGCGGAGTGCCGTATGGCGCTTCACGAACGACGCAGGCGATGAGGAGTCGGTGATGCCGACGGGCCCGCTACGCGTCACCAACGCCGATGCGCTGTTGCCGACGCTGCTCGATGGGCTTGCGATCGCCGAACTGCCGGAGTTCATCGCGGGCGAATATCTGGCTGATGGCCGTCTCGAAGCCATTCTCCCCGACTGGTCGCTGACGACGGGCGGGCTTTATTTCGTTACGCCGTCGGCGCGGGCGCGACCCGCGAAGGTGACGGCGTTGTCCGACTACTTCGCCGAACATCTGGGCAATCCCGTCTGGCGATGGCCAAAATGATGTTTCGGTGAGCGGTCGAATCAAGCACTCTCGTGCCCTATGACGACGCTGCCCCCCCGGATGCCCTTGCCTCTCTCCATCAGACCGCGACCGCCCGATAAACGATCGCCGCCACTCCCGAACGCGGCCGCACGTTACGTCGACTTCCCTCTTCGCACCCTGTGCGAAGGACACTGGCCAAGGAGTTCGACCAGCCGCGTCTCGCATCCGGAAAACGCGTATCCGCGCCGCTGCGAGACCATGAACGTGAGGGGCCGCATGTGCCACGCGCGCCGCTGGAGCTCGACGAGCGTGCCCTTCGCGAGGTCCGCGTCGACCATATGGCGCGGCATGCGCCCCCAGCACAGGCTCCCCCTGAGCAGGTCGTGCTTCGCGCCGAGATCGTCCACCCACCACTGGCGCTCACTGGCGACCCCTTGCTGGGTCTTTTCCGCATCGGGCTGATTGTCGGTGACGACGAGCTGGATGTGCCGGCCCACATACGGTCACCATTTGCGAGTCGAATGGACGGTTGCCGTTCCCAGCCGGGCGGCGACCTATCCTGTCGGCGAGACGGCTGGATCGATCTCGCGATCGGTCAGCCCGAATCTCGCCATGCGCGCGCGATGGTCCGGCGAACCGACATACGCGCGCAGTTGCCGATTGAACGCCGTCAGGAGATCCCGGTTTTCCCGGTTGAATGAAAACGCGCCCAGCGGAGGCGTCCGCTGGCTGCCGTCGCCATCCGGCTCGTGCGCGACGGCCTCGATCATCGCGCTGCCTATGCGGCCCGCCACGATGCGATTCCCCAAAGCGGTGCTCGCATAGGCGTCGATCACGCCGGAGAGCACGGCCGCGATCGCGTCGGCTTGCTGTTCGAAGACGACGATTTGCCGCCGGCTCACGCCTGCCGCCATCGCGGAATCATGCTGTACCTGTCCGGCGATGATGCCGAGGCGCGCATCGGGACGTTCGGCGATCGACGCATAACGCCTGAGCGCCTTCGGGTTGCCGGGCCGCACCAGGAAACCGTCCTCGATTCCCCACACCGGCACGCTGAACGCAACGGTATGGGCCCGCTGCGGTGTCACGAAGAGCGGCACGTTCATGTCCCAGTGCCCCGATGCGACGCCGGGCAGCAATTCGCTGAACGTCGTCGGGCAATACTCGACGCGGGTGACGCCTATCTGCCGGAGGATCGTCGCCGCGAGCTCGAGATCGGCACCTCTCGCGGTGCCATCCGCTTCGGTCCATCCAAACGGAGGTTCCTCGATGTACGCAATGGTTACCTTCATCGCTTTCTCTCGCAAGCCGAAGAATCGATCAGGAATGCATCAGCTTACCGTGGGAAGTCGAGGTCCACTACGAATGGACAAAATTAATCCGGGTGTAATCAAGTTGACGACATTATTTTGGTGCGGCTGTCAGTGAAGTCGTCAACTCGAGCAGCAGGGTCCGGTACGACATGGATCGCGGCGTGACGGAATGAATCGGCTCCACGCTATTCGACGCTATTCGACGTTATCAGCCACGTCCGTCATCCGGATCATGTGCGGCTTGATGCCGTCGTCCTCGGCAGTCGCGGCCTCCTTCGGGTGAATCAGCGCTTCGAGACGCGCCTTCGTCGCGACGAACTCCGGCGTATTGACCTGCGAATAATCGCGCGGCCGCGGCACCGGCACCTCGATCAGCTCCTGCACCCCGCCCGGGTTCGCCTTCAGCACCAGAATCCGGTCGGCCAGAAAGATCGCCTCGTCGAGGTCGTGCGTGATGAACAGGATCGTCACGTCGATGTTGCGCCAGATGTCGAGCAGATGCGTCTGCATCCTGGCCCGCGTCTGGGCGTCCAGCGCGCCGAACGGTTCGTCCATCAGCAGGATGCGCGGACGGTTCGCGAGCGCGCGGGCAATCGCCACGCGCTGCTTCATGCCGCCCGACAGCTGGTGCGGATACACGTCGGCGAAACGCGTCAGCCCGACGAGATCGAGCCACTGCAGCGCCTCACGCTCGGCCACGCCGCTGCTGCTGCCGTTCATGCGCAGGCCGAACATCACGTTCTTCTTCACCGTGAGCCACGGAAACAGCGTATAGCCCTGGAACACCATTCCGCGATCGGCGCCCGGCCCGTCGACCGGCTTGCCGTCCAGCAGCACGTCGCCGCTCGTCTGCGCGTCGAGCCCGGCGAGAATCCGGATCAACGTCGACTTGCCGCAGCCGGACGGGCCGATCACGCACACGAACTCGCGCCGGTGCGTGCGGAAACTGATGTCGTCGAGCGCGACGCACTCGCCCTGCGGCGTCGTGAAACGCTTGCCGACGTGTCGCACGTCGAGTATCACGTCGCGGGCCTTCAGCCGCGCGAAGCGCTCGCGCACCGCGTCGGATTGAATCAGGTAATCGGGAACGGCTTGCGGGTTCTGCATGATGCCCTCTGCGGAAATCGGTCGATGGGGACGTGCGGGCGGCGCTCACGCTTTCAGCGTGCGGTCCCACGGAAAGAGCCGGCGGCCGAGCAGCCCGAGCACGATGTCGGTGCCGAGGCCGATGATCCCGATCATCAGGATCGCCGCATATACGTTGTCGAAATGCTGATAGCGCGCCTGCTGGCTGATGTACCACGTGATGCCCGAGCTCGTGCCGACCAGCTCGGCGACGATCAGGTAAGTCCACGCCCAGCCGAGCAGGATGCGCTGATCGCGATACAGGTCCGGCAGCACGCCCGGAATCACGACGTGCGTGAGCAGCTTCAGCTTCTTCGTGCCGAGCGTCATCGCGGCCTCGAACAGCCCGTATTCGAGCTTGCGCGTGGTGTTCGCGATGATCAGCACCTGCTGGAACAGCGTACCGATCACGATGATCGCGATCTTCGGCGCGTCATAGATGCCGAGAATCGCGACCATCAGCGCGCCGAACGCCGGCGCCGGCAGGTAGCGGAAGAACTCCAGGAACGGCTCCTGCAGCCGCGCGAGCGCACTGAAGGTGCCGCAGACGATGCCGAGCGGCACGCCGATCGCGGACGAAATCACGAAGCCCCAGAAGATGATGCGGATGCTGTGCCACAGGCTTTCGTGCAGCCACACGCCATCGCGCGACGCGGGCGGTGTCGTGAACGCCGTGTAGAACGCGCGCAAGACCTGGTGCGGCGCCGGCAGGTAGACCGGATTCGCGCGCTCGCCCTCGGGCACCGCCGCGTGCGTCGCACGCGCATGCGCGAGCTCGTCGTCGAACACGTCGCGGTCGATCTGCATCCCGGTCTGGAAATAGTCGACGCTGCCCGGGTTCGTGATGCGCATCTGCGGATGCCAGACGAACGGCACATAACTGATCAGGCACCAGACGGCGAACGGCAGCAGGAAGGACGCCAGCGCGAGCGTCCATTTGCCGCGCGTCGTCAGCTCGCGGCGCACGGCGAGCCAGCCGGTCGTGTTGCGGGTCGTTGTCATCGGAATCTCCGTATCGTTTCAGGTGCCGGTCGCGCGATGCCGCGGCATCGCGCGACCGTGCGTTCATTGCAATGCGCCGCTGGCGGCCTGCGCGCGGTAAGCGCGCCAGCCGCCGAAGCGCGTGATGTCCTGCGCATCGTCGAGCGCCACGCTTTCGCACAGGAAGCCCTGCACGCGCGCACCGTCGGCGAGGGTCAGCGTGCCGATGCCGAGCGGCGCCGCGATACCGGCGACGAAGCTGCCGTACGCGTCGACCGGCATCTCCCAGACCTCGACCGCGATCGGCGCGCCATCGTTCGGCACACGCACGAGCCCCGGTTTGGCGACACCGCCGCTTGCTTCCGCGGACAGCGCGTAGAGGCGATAGGCCGGCGCGGTGGTGGTCGCGGTGACGAATCGCGCGCCGCGCTGCGTGAGCTGCCCGTTCAACGGTTCGCCGCGCAGATGCGCGCCGACGACGGCCACGCGCACGACCCCCGCGGCGGCGGCACGCGCCGACATCGCGGCCGCGGGCGGCCGAACGTCGTCGACGGCGGCGGCGCCATCGCCCCACGCCTGTGCGAGATCCAGCAGCCGCGCATCGTCGTGCGCACGCCCGACGAACGTGATCCCGAACGGCAAGCCCGCATGCGGCCCGGTCGAGCACGTGCCCGCCGGCACCGCGATCGCTGACAGGTCGAGCAGGTTCACGAAGTTCGTGTAGTAGCCGAAGCGCGAATTGATCGCGATCGGATCGGCTTCGAGCGCATCGACGGTCGCGGTCGTCGCCGAGGTCGGCATCACGATCGCGTCGAGGCCGTCCCACGCGCGGGCCGCGTCGACGCGCAGCGCCGCCAGCCGGTCGAAGGCGGCGAACGCGTCGGCGGCGCTGAAGCGCGACGCCCCCCCGACGATTTCGCGGATCACCGGATGCAGCGCATCGGGCTCGCGCGCGGCGAATGCGCCGATCGCGGCCAGCCGCTCGGCGACCCACGGGCCGTCGTACAGCAGCCGCGCGGCGGCCAGGAACGGTTCGAAGTCGATCTCGACGACCTGCGCGCCGGTCGCGCGCAGCCGTTCGAGCGCCGCGCCCCAGGCCGCGCGATACGATGCGTCGCCGAAGAATTCGAGCTGATCGGCACGCGGCGTGCCGAAGCGCAATTGCGCGAGCGGGCGTGCCGGCTGCACACGCAATCCGTCCGCACCCAACAGCGGCTGCCAGGCCCGCCCGTACGGATCGCCGTCCATCACGCCGTGCGCGGCGGCGAACACGGTGCGCGCGTCGTCCGCCGAACGCGCGAACACCGACACGCAATCGAGCGACCGGCAGGCCGGCACCACGCCGAGCGTGCTGAGCACGCCGCGTGTCGGCTTGAGCCCGACGAGCCCGTGGAATGCGGCCGGCACGCGCCCGGAGCCGGCCGTATCGGTGCCGAGCGAGAACGTCGCGACGCCGAGCGCGACGGCCACCGCCGACCCGGAACTCGAGCCACCCGACGCATAGCGCGAGTCGAGCGCATTGCGGCACGCACCGTAAGGCGAGCGCTGCCCCGAGAGCCCGGTCGCGAACTGGTCGAGATTGGTCTTGCCGACGGGAATCGCGCCGGCCGCGATCAACCGCTCGATCACCGGCGCGCTGCGTGCCGGCGTGTATGCGTAGGCGGGGCAGCCTGCCGTCGTCGGGATGCCGGCGAGGTCGATGTTGTCCTTGATCGCGAACGGCACGCCGTACAGCGGCAACGACGCGATGTCGCGTCCGGCCAGCGCGTCGGCATACGACATCATCTCGTCGCGCGTCAGCGGCCTGATCCACGCATGGTGCGGGTCGCCCGCGTCGAAATGCGCGGCGATCGCGTCGACGAGCGCATGCGGCGTCAGGTCGCCCGCCGCATAGCGGGCACGCAGCGCGGCAATCGAGCGCAGCCCGGGCAGAACCGGGCGGTCCGTCGTGCTCATGCGACCTCCTCGGCGGCGCCCGCCTTCATCACCATCAGCCGCTGGCCGGCCACCACCGCCGCGCCTGGCGCGCAATCGATCGTCTCGATCGTGCCGTCTTCCGTTGCCGTCACCGCCACCTCCATCTTCATCGATTCGACGATCGCGACGACCTGCCCTTCGGTCACGCGCTCGCCGGCGTCCACCAGCACCTTCCATACGCTGCCCGACACGTCGGCGGCAATCGCCCGCTGCGTGTCGTCGAGCGCGCCCGCTACCCGGTCCGCTTGCGCGTCGCCCGGCTCCGCGTCGCCGACGTATTCCGCGTGGCCCGCCGCGCGCCAGCGCTCGCGCTCCGCGTCGAACGCGGCCTGCTGCGTCGCCTTGAACGCGGCGATCGACTCCGCCTCGTCGTGCAGGAAGCGGTTGTAGGCGCGCAGATCGAACACCGATTCCTCGATCTTCAGCGTCGCGCGACCCGCGATGAAATCCGCACGCAACGCAGTCAGTTCGGCCTCGCTGACTTCATAGAAGCGGATCTCGTCGAAGAAGCGCAGCAGCCACGGCTTGCCGGCCTCGAATTCACGCGTGGTGCGGTGGCGGTTCCACATCTGCACGGTACGGCCGACGAACTGATAGCCGCCCGGCCCTTCCATCCCGTACACGCACAGGTACGCGCCGCCGATGCCGACCGCGTTCTCCGGCGTCCAGGTGCGCGCGGGGTTGTATTTCGTCGTCACGAGCCGGTGCCGCGGATCGAGCGGCGTCGCGACGGGCGCGCCGAGGTAGACGTCGCCGAGGCCCATCACCAGATAGCGCGCGTCGAACACGATGCGCTTCACGTCGTCGATGCTCGCCAGGCCGTTGATGCGCCGGATGAACTCGATATTGCTCGGGCACCACGGCGCATCGGGCCGCACCGACTGCATGTAGCGCTCGATCGCGACGCGCGTCGACGGGTCGTCCCACGACAGCGGCAGATGCACGATGCGGTTCGGCACACGCAGGTCCGCCACGTCGGCCAGTTCGCGCTCGGCGGCCTGCAGATGCGCGAGCAGCGCGTCGAGCGGCAGCGTCCGCGCGTCGAACTGCACCTGGAGCGAGCGGATGCCAGGCGTCAGGTCGAGCATGCCGGGCAACCGGTGCGCGTCGAGCCAGCCCATCAGGGCGTGCACGCGAAAGCGCAGGTTCAGGTCAAGCACGAGCGGCCCGTATTCGACCAGCACGTTGCGGTCGCCCGAGCGCCGGTAGACGACGCCGATGCCGCCGCCGGCCGACGGGTCGCGATGCAGCACGCAATCGTCGAAGGAGGCGGATGCGCCGGATGCGGCAGCGGCAACGTCACGCGTCGCATCCACGACCGCAGCAGTCGATACCCCGGCCGACACGCCCGCGCGCACGAACTGCACGGTATCGCCCGGCCGCAACTGCCCGAGCTTCCACAACTCGTCGCGCACGACCGTCACCGGGCACACGAAGCCGCCGAGGCTCGGCCCGTCCGGGCCGAGAATCACCGGCATGTCGCCGGTGAAATCGACGGCGCCGATCGCATACGCGTTGTCGTGGATGTTCGATGGATGCAGGCCCGCCTCGCCACCGTCCGCACGCGCCCATTGCGGCTTCGGGCCGATCAGCCGCACGCCGGTGCGGCTGGAGTTGTAATGGACGGTCCACTGTGTGCCGTAGAGCATCGCGATGTCGTCCGGCGTGAAGAAATCCGGTGCGCCATGCGGACCGTCGAGCACGCCGAGCGTCCATGCATGCGTCAGCGCGGGAATCTCGGCCGCGGCCAGCATCGCACCGGCGTCGCCGCGCCCGGCGTCCGCGTGCAGATGCAGCACGTCGCCCTTGCGCAGCGCGCGGCCGGCATGGCCGCCGAACTGGCCGAGCGTGAAGGTCGCCTTGCTGCCGAGATAGTCGGGCACCTGCAGCCCACCCTTGACGGCGAGACACGCGCGCACGCCCGCGCCGGTCACGCCGCCCAGTTTCAATACTGCGCCCGGTCGGGCTCGCACGACCTGCCAGAACGGCACCGCTTCACCGTCGAGCGTGGCCGCGAGCGGCGCGCCGCCGAGCACGAACAGCGTCGCGGTATTGAAGCGCAGCGTCGCGCCGACCATCGTGAATTCCAGCCCGGCCGCGTCGCGCGCGTTGCCGAGCAGCGCGTTCGCGAGATCGAATGCGCGATCGTCCATCGGCCCCGACGGCGGCACGCCGACGCTCCAGTAGCCGACGCGCCCGGGCGCCTGCTGCACGGTGGTCTGCACGCCGCCGTCGAGCACGTCGATCGTGTGCGGCGCGAACGCGAAGCGCGACAGGAAGGCAGTGGTCGGCGCGCCGCGCGCGAACGTGTCGGAGCCGACGACGGCACGCAGGTAGTCGAGGTTGGTCTCGATCCCGTACAGCTCGGTCTGGTCGAGCGCGGCCCGCAGCGCGGCCAGCGCGTCGCGCCGCGTGTCGCCGCGCACGATCAGCTTCGCGAGCAGCGGATCGTAATGCGCGCTGATCTCCGTGCCTGCCTCGATCCAGCCGTCGACCCGCACGTCGTCGGGAAACGCAACGTGCGTGAGCAGCCCGGCGCTCGGCTGGAACTGCTTGTTCGGGTCCTCCGCATAGAGCCGCACCTGGATGCTCGCGCCGCGCGGTACGACGGCGAGCGTGTCGAGCGGCGGCAGGTCGCCTTCGGCCTGCAGGATCATCCATTCCACGAGATCGACGCCCGTCACGGCCTCGGTCACGCAATGCTCGACCTGCAGCCGCGTGTTCACCTCGAGGAAATAGAATTGCCGCGTGCTCGCGTCGAACACGAATTCGACCGTGCCGGCCGACGCGTAGCCCACCGCGCGCGCGAGCCGCACCGCGCTCGCGTGCAGCGCGTCGCGCTCGGCGGCGCTCAGGTCGGGCGCGGGCGTTTCCTCGATCACCTTCTGGTTACGCCGCTGCACCGAGCAATCGCGTTCGCCGAGCGCGATCGCGCCGCCGCGGCCGTCGCCGAAGATCTGCACTTCGATGTGCCGCGCGTGTTCGACGAACTTCTCGAGATAGACACCCGCATGCGCGAAGTTCGCGGCGCCGAGCCGCACGACGGATTCGAACGCTGCGCCGAGCTGCGCCGCATCGCGGCACAGCGACATGCCGATGCCGCCGCCGCCCGCGGTGCTTTTCAGCATCACCGGATAGCCGATCGCGTCGGCTTCGGCGAGCGCCGTCGCGACGTCGTCGAGCAGCCCGGTGCCGGGCAGCAGCGCGACGCCGTGCGCGGCCGCGAGTTCGCGCGCGGTGTGCTTGAGGCCGAACGCGCGCATGTGATCGCCGCGCGGCCCGATGAAGCGCAGGCCCGCCGCTTCGCACGCGTCGGCGAAGCCAGCGTGCTCGGACAGGAAACCGTAGCCGGGATGCACGGCCTGCGCGCCGGTTTCGCGCGCGGCGGCGAGGATCGCCGCGACGTTCAGATAGCTGTCGGCCGCCGGGGCGGGCCCGACCCGCACGGCTTCATCGGCGAGCGCTACGTGGCGCGCGTCGCGGTCGGCATCCGAATAGATCGCGACCGACGCGATGCCGAGGCGCTTCAGCGTGCGGATCACGCGGCACGCAATTTCGCCGCGGTTCGCGACGAGGACTTTGGCGAATCTCATGTTGCCTCCCGCAGCGAACGTGTCGGCCCGGAGTAGCGCTTCAGCGCGTACTCCGGCCCCATGCAAAGCAAGCGAGCGTGGAGGCCGTTCATTCCGCCTCCCAGATCATGAGGCGCACGGGCGTCGGGTTGTAGCCGTTGCACGGATTGTTGAGTTGCGGGCAGTTCGAGATCAGCACCGTGACGTCCATCTCCGCACGCATCTCGACGTACTTGCCGGGCGCCGAGATGCCGTCCTCGAACGTGAGCCCGCCGAGCGGCGTGACGGGCACGTTCATGAAGAAGTTGACGTTGCCGACCAGGTCGCGCTTGGTAAGCCGCGCGCCGGCGCCGCACGTGCAGTGCGAGATCGCGTTGAGGAAGCTGTCGCGGCAGTTGTGCATGTAGCGCTTGTCGAGCGCATAGCGCACCGTGTTGCTCTCGGCCGCGCACGCGCCGCCGAGCGTGTCGTGACGGCCGCACGTATCGGCGACGATCGTCGCCATCGGGTTGCCGCGGCTCGACATGAGCACGCTGCCGGCGCTCAGGTACAGGTTGCGCTGCGAGCGGATCGTGTCCTGCGCGCTGTAGCGCTCTTCGGGATCGTCGGTGCGGTAGAACAGCGTGTCGACGGCCTGGTTGCCTTCGAGGTCGAGAATGCGGAAGGTCTGCCCGCGCTTCAGGTCGTGCAGCCACGGGTCGCCCGCGCTCAGCGTGACGTCGTGGATCGCGTCGCGCGGGTCGAGACGGCTTTCGATGATCGGCATGGTCTCGCTCCTCATGCGAACAGACGGTCGGTGTTGGCGAAGCCGCGCATGTTCTCCGCGCATGCGCGCCGGCACGGGTCGTCGTCGGGCGCCGCGCCGTCGGCCGGATACGCGCGGTACGCGATCAGCTTCACGGCTTTCGGCGCATAGTCCGGGCGCGGATCGAGCGGATGCGGCGCGGTCGAGAACGCCGCGAGCGTGTTCATCTCGAAGCGCAGGTCGAACGCGCTGCCGGCCGGCGAATGTCCGGCGACGAACTCGAGCGCGCCGTCGTCGCGTGCATCCAGCTTGCTGAAGAAGTTGACGTTCGCGGCGAGGTCGCGCGCCGACAGTCCGTATTTGGCGAGTTCGAGCACGAGGCTGTCGCGGCCGTTGCGGATCATTGCGTTGCGATCGGCCTGGTACGACGACGTGCCGTACTTGTGCGCGAACAGCCGCGCATCGCCGACGCCGCCGAGCGGGTCGTGCCAGCCGAGCGTGTCGGCCGTGATCGACGCGATCACGCGGCCCATGTCCGTATACAGCGCATGGCCGCGCGTCAGATGCGCGGTGTGCTGCGCCTTCAGCGTGTCGGCCATGTTGTAGCGTTCGAGCAGGTCTTCCTGGCGATGAAAGACAGCGGACAGGTTCGCGCCGCCGTCGACGTCGACGATGCGCAGCGCGAGGCCGCGGCGCAGGATGCCGGACCAGTGGGTTCCGGCGGGAATCAGCGTTTCCCACGCGACGTGCGGCGGCGGGGCAAGAATGGCTTGGGGGCTCGGCGACATGGCGGCTCCGGGATCGGTTGGACAAAAGGCGTGAGAGGGCGACCGAACGACATCGCGACCTCCCGGGCTTTTATCCCTCCGTGGAGCCTCGCCGTTTCCTCTCGTCGAGGCGAAGGCAAGACCGGATTGCTCTCGGACCAGGCATCGCGCGGCACACGCCGCACGACCGGAACCCTAGCGATCCTGAAGATGATGCAAATTGCTTCGCACCTCTCGGGCATCGAATAAGCGAGTTGCGTGCCAGCCGCCGCTCGATGACCGCACGACGCGGCCCGGCGGCGCGATGCCGCGCGACATCCGAATGACCGACGCATTCGCTTGCCCTCGCGGCGGGCGCGCGGCGCACCATGCGCACGCAAGCGCGCACCGGTGCAGTGCGCGTCGCGTGCTCGCCCACCGGCCGATGCGTGATGGCATGGGCATTGCTGAACCCATGCACCGTCACCTCATATCCGATCCTTCATGAACAAGCTCGACCTGCTCCGGCGCGTACTGCACGCGCTGTTCGCCGCCCGCTTCATCGAACTTCAGCGCGCCACCCGCCGCCGTTGAATCGCCTTGCCGCGCGCCGTTGGCACGCTTCTCGCTCGGCATGACGCCGAGAGGTGCGGCGGCGTCGCATCTTAGGGGTGCTAGGGTTCCGGTTCATCATCGAACGTCTGGTCCAAGAGCAGCCCGGCGCGAGTTCGTCCGGTCGCAAGACCGGATGCACGCGTGCTACACGGCGGGACAAAAGCCCGGGAGATTGGCGATGGCAACGGCCGTCGCGCCTCTCCGTGGCCGCTCGTCCGTTCCGCATCCGCAGGAACCGGTCACGCAGCCGGACCATGTGCTCGCGCACGGTCCGTATCGACGATCCCGATCCCGGTCTCCTGGAGAACAACGATGACCCGTCCCGCCCCGGCGCTTCGCCACCTGCCGTCCTTCCGTTTCATCCGTCATGCATTGGGCGCCGCCGTCGCGGCCGCCACGCTATGGGCGGCGCCTGCCGTGCACGCTGCCGCACCGCTGAAGATCGGCTACAGCGACTGGCCCGGCTGGGTCGCGTTTCAGGTCGCGCTCGACAAGGGCTGGTTCAAGGAGGCCGGCGTCGACGTCGATTTCGAATGGTTCGATTATTCGGCGTCGCTCGACGCGTTTTCCGCGGGCAAGCTCGATGCGGTCGCGGCGACCAACGGCGATGCGCTGGTAACGGGCGCGTCCGGCGCGAAGAACGTGATGATCCTGCTGACCGACTACTCGGCCGGCAACGACATGATCGTCGCGAAGCCGCCGCTGCGCACCGTCGAGGCGCTGAAGGGCAAGAAAATCGGCGTCGAGCTCGGCCTGGTCGACCATCTGCTGCTCGAAACCGCGCTGCAGAAGCACGGACTCAAGGACGGCGACGTCACGCTCGTGAATGCGAAAACCAACGAGCTGCCGCAGGTACTCGGTTCGTCGGCCGACATCGCCGCGGTGGCCGCATGGCAGCCGAACGCCGGCGAGGCGTTGAAGCGCGCGCCGGGCGCACGGGCGATCTTCACGTCGGCGGATGCGCCGGGGCTGATCTACGATGCGATCACTGTCGCGCCGGCGAGTCTCGCCGCGCGTCGCGCCGACTGGGCGAAGGTGATCAAGGTCTGGTATCGCTGCGTCGCGTACATCAACGATCCGAAGACGCAGGCCGATGCGGTCAAGATCATGTCGGCGCGTGTCGGGCTCGCGCCGGCGCAATATCTTCCGCTGCTGAAGGGCACGCATCTGCTCGACGAGGCGGCCGCGAAGCGTGCGTTCCGCAAGGGCGACGGGCTCGATTCGATCTACGGCTCGACGCGCAACGCGAATGCGTTCAACGTGCGTAACGCCGTGTACAAGCAGTCGCAGGACGTCGACGCGTATATCGATCCGCGGCTCGTCGATGCGCATTGAGGGCGGAAAGCCTGCCGGCGCGGCAATGCGCTGCGCCGGTGGGCGACTCTGATGAGCTCACGTGCTCCGAGGTCGCAAGCGGTCATTGCCCGTCCATGCCGTGCCGATGCCTCGTACGTCATCGACCGCCATGTGTTGACGGGGCGCTTACGCGAAAGGGAACGGGCCCTCGAAGTGCCCCACGTAACACAAGTGGGAAACCGCTGGCTGACCTCGACCTGCCCAGCGATGCAGCATGTATGCAGGGGGTTCGAGAAAGGAAGCGGGCTGCGCGTCCGCTTCAACGCGCAGCGCAATCTGAGTGGTCGTGCTCGGGCAGGTGAGTACCGGAACGCGTCCAAGACGTGTCTGCATCGACCGGTGGACGTGCCCGGCAAGAATGCGATCTACGTTGTCGTGGCGCGCCAGAACCGCGGCAAAGGCCTCGGCATTTCGCAATCCGTAGATGTCCAGATAAGGAATGCCGGTCATGAACGGTGGATGGTGCATGACGATAACCACGGTCCGATTGCGATGCTCGGCAAGTTCAGTGTCGAGCCACGCCAGGGTTTCGGCGTCCAGGTCACCGTGATGTAGCCCTGGAACGGAGGTGTCCAACGCCACGAGGCGTAGTTCGCCCACGTCCAGCGCGAACGAGAGTGCGCCCTCGTCCGGAAGCCACGCGTGATCCGGGAACGCGGCTCGCAGATTGCCACGGTCGTCGTGATTGCCCGGCAGAACCACGAACGGTCGCCTCAACTCCACGAGCAGTTCACGAAGTTTTCGATACTCGTCTTCGGTGCCCTCGTCCGTCAGGTCGCCGGAGATGACGACCAGGTCTGGCTCAGGTCGAATGCGGTTCAGCGAATCGACGGCCGCCGAAAACATGACGTTGGAATCCACGGCGTCTTGATACAGGACGCCGTGAGGCCGGACATGAATATCGGAAAGTTGTGCGATGACCGTCACTCGGCGCTCCATCGGTTTTGACCCGCCCGTACATCGATCGAGAGGATTTTAGGCCGGACAAAATTCGCCCATCGACAGAAGCTTTCGGTGACAACGGTCGGGCGCCATGCGCGCTCAATCGTGCGTCAGCGTGGCTGATTCGGGATGACAAGTAGACGCACACGCCGGGTGGCGAAGCACGAAAGGCGGCTTCTGGCCGAACGCGGCCGGCCGCCGCCCCGTGACGCGCGACCGGCGCAGATCGACCCGGTACGGTCAGCTCATGCGGCGAAGCTGAGGGCTTTGACCAGCTCGTTAGCCACGACGTAGGCAATCAGAACGTAACAACGAAAACTGCAGGAGATCATGATAGGCACCACGCCAGTACCCGGCTTGACGCTGATACCCTTCACGGACAAAGCCCAGCGTCTCCAGCACTTGTATAGAGGATGCGTTCTGAGGGTGGACCTGGGCTTCGATACGGTTTATCTGCATCGTGTCGAAACCGTAATCGATCGCGGCAGAAAGCGCTTCGTTCATGTATCCCTTGCCACGCGCAAACGTAGCTAGCTCATAGCCAACGGCGCAGCTTCGCCAATTTCGATTCCATCGGAAGAGGCCGCACGTACCAAGTAAATGGCCGTCCGAAAGTCTCTCGACAGCCCAACGGACGCCAGAGCCACTGCGCCGCCAGTCGGCAAATACCTGAATCAACTTGTCAGCCTCGCCTATATCGGTCATCGGATCGGTACCGAACCAGCGCATACCCTCAGCGTCACCGTGCATCGCGAACAGCGATGGTGCGTCGCTGGGCAAAAGCTCCCGCAATGACAGCCGGGAAGTTGTCAGCGTTGGGAAGGTGCTTTCCGTTTCGCCCCGATTGATGGACACCAGCGCCCCCTGTGTCGATGTTTCACTTGGTTTCAATAGATTGTCGCCGATTCAGTCCCGCCGATCCAATGTCCGGTGTTGGGTGCGGATTCAACTCGACGCGATGGGCTACCGCCGACCCACACGAGACAGTCACATGGTCCGAAAGCGGCCCCTCATGAAGGTGGCAACGTCCGCATCCTGATGCCCGAAGCTTCGCGGAAGTTGTTCGGGTACTCGGGGCACTCGCTTGTGGTTGCGCCTGTGAATACGCGTGGCCCTGAGCGCTAGTCCGAACGGGATGTCGCCCTGGCGGTAGCACGCCGCACCGCCGGTTTCGTGGCGAGTTCATCCAGTGTGGTGGAGAATTCGAAGCCCTTTTCGTTTTCACGAGTCACCACAAACCCAAGCTTGCGATGGAACGCGATAGACAACCGGTTGGTCTTGTAGACATGGCTTCGTAGCTCACCGATCCGTCGTTCGCTCGCCAGCGTCGCAATCTTCGCGAACAGTTCATTTACTACGGTATACGTCCGATGCAAGGGATGAGTACCAAACGCACCAACGAACCAGCACGCTCCTGCTTCCGGCCGAAGCATTGCATAAGCCACGAGTTTGCCGTCCCGTCGCACGTAGCACAGCTCATTGATCTCCAAGGATTTGCACAATTTCGCCCGATGCTCGTCTACGTCGAAGGCGTCGCCGGCTCGCTCAGTGTGCTCACGTAACGTCAGTACATCAAGTGCGAGAAGTTCGTCAACAGAAGGTGACATAGGTGGAGGTAAGGACGATGGAGAAGCGCACTGCAACAATACTTCGGATCAAAACTTTCGCGAATTCATACTGCCTCGCTGACTGACCGCTTCTGGCCGAATCTGGCAGCACGTGAAACCGCAACGGCATCCGCTGTGATCTTAGAAAGGGAGAAACAAGTCGTCCTTCGGATACGGGAGCGCCAGTTCCGGCATGTCATGCCTTCCAAAATATCGAGTTGACGTGGTTTCAGGATCGCTTGGTATCCCTGAGCCATCAATGATTTTGCATTGGAACAAAGTCACTACGTATTCGACGCGGTCGCCACTTGGATACGTGTATCGAAACAGTCGTCCGCCAAACACGCCGAGAATGCCGTGAATGCGGATTACATATCCGGTTTCCTCCATGACCTCGCGGAAGATGGCCTCTTGCGGGCTTTCGCCCAGTTCAACTCCACCAGCGGGAAGACTCCACGCCTCTCCAGACGACTTCTCCTGAAGCAGCAATTTGCCTTCATGGTCGTGAATCACAGCTGCAACGGACGGACTCAAAATCAGATCGCTTCCAACCTTCTTTCTCAGCCGACTCATGTAGCTTTCGTTATCGATCTGCAGTGACACCTTCCCCCCACAATGAGATTGGGCCGGTCCGATTGTCTGGGATCCCAGCAACTTTGTCGAATGTCTCAAAATGGCCGCCTCGCGCCCGACGCATGAGCGCGACGAACATCGCTGGGCGGCCGCGCGATGCAACAGGCGTAACACGACCCGGAGCGGACGGTCGGTTTTCTAGAAAGCGGCCATTCGTTTCAGGTGGGCCAGACGCCTAGTGCCATGGAACTGTCCATACCGGACTGCGGTCGATCGTCACTATACGCAGACATTTGGAAGATCAATCAGGTGCATCTTCCTCCAGCGACCCGACGAGTTTTCCAGCAGAGCGACCGAGCTACAGCACGTCCGAATCGCGTCCCGCGCAGACAGACGATGCTCGAGCTCGACGGCAGCCAAATGCGCTGTCGCAGCATCGCCATGCGCGACAGTCAGATGCGGAACGATGCCATCGTGTGCGCCACCATAGGGACGAAACATGGGGAAGCGCTCGACCAACGCAGCCGTCAAGGCGACGAACGGTTCTGGCGGATCGGGAGCAAGATAAGTGGTGACCGCAAACCGCTCGACCTTCCTCAACATAAATTCGAACGGTTGCACAACACTCAACGCGCTTTGCGCCTGACGAAGGACATCGGGCGTAATTTCGTCAGGCGGCATGAAGGGAAACAGAACCGTGATATGCGCCGGCACGCCGAGATCAGAGGTAGCATCAAACCGGCTCCGAAGGTCGGCTACTGTTGATTCGGCTGCGGGAACATCAACGACGAACGCTGTTGTGGGCATTCGGGAATCCTCTCGCGTCGATTGACCATCTATGGTCGATTTCCGTCGGTAACACGCCCCTTGACTGCCTGCGGCATTTCTAAACGATGATGGTCACACGGGGCCAGCGGTCCTTGTATCTTTTCTGCTGGATTCGCCGAAGATAGGTATCAATGCTGACACGCGCAGGATTGCGTCGTACCACCATGGAAAAAAGGTCGTCGAGTCCGTATGGTGCGCAGACATCAATTGTCCCGTCACCGAGCAAAGTCAATCCTACCGTCGTCGCGTACTCCGGCCACGACGCAACGGCTTGGGTCAGTGAACTGAAGGGGGGCACCGGATGCCCAAAGGCGCTCTCGAACCAGAGATGAACAGCGGCCTGATTCGTGACCTCCCACGGAATTTCGGGACATTGCGCCGTGAGGCTGTGCTGGATTTCGGCATCGCGAATCGACGACAAATCGGACGGGTCGAAATAGGCCAAATCGACGTCGGCTGGGCGTGTCGGAGTCACATATCCGTGAAGCGAGCCCCAGACCAAATTACGAATGGCCCCTGCGCCAATGCACCAGGATTTCAGGCCCATTGCACGTGCGGCCGACAGCGCAGACATACACCAAGACGACTGGCGGGCTATTTCGACTAATCTTTCGTTGAGATTCATCGCGGGTCTACGTGCCTAAACGAGCAGAACGGCTGATTGTCACCAAATCCGGCCGCACCGTCGAGTGACCGAAACTGGCCGAACATGGCCGGCCAATGCTCTGCAATGTGCGACCATCGCAGTTCGATCCGCTGCAGCCATTGGATGCCTCGGCAACTCAACGGCAAGGTTCAGTGCCAAGCTGATCTTCGGCTGTCCAACTGCATGCACCGGCGAAGATCCTCGGACATTAGCACTGATGGGCTGTTACGCCGCGCTTTAGTAACGGACTGCGCAAGTGGCCGTCCCGGGCTGCCCTTTACTCTCTTGACGCGGCGTCAAGAGCCGTTCAAGCAGATCGGTGCTGTCTAGTTGCGCAATCCACCAGTTTAAAGCGTTCCCTACCTTGTCCTCGCGCCAAGCGAGGTAGCCATTCGTGAACTCGCGCACACCCACAATGCGACGCGCGACCAGCCTGCCTTCGTGTATCGGTTCTTTCGCTACGAAATCAGGCAGCATCCCGACAGCGATACCTTCACACAGTGCTTGCAGTTTAGCTGCGAGCGTCGGCACGATGACCAGTGGCTGTCCGTCACGGGTGGCCACAGATTGCCGTTGCAGTTCGCGAGAAGTGTCACTGATGACAACACCTCGATATCCTGCGATCGTTTCGCTCTCCAACGGCTCGGGGATGCGGGCGAGTGGATGGTCCGGAGCCACGACAAAAACGTGCCGGAGGGTTCCGATTGGCCGGGCCGCAATATTGGCGGCATGCGGCGGCTCGCCGAACGCCCCTATCGCGAGATCGGCACGCCGCGTAACCAGGGCATCCCACACGCCCCCAAGCACCTCGGTGGAAAGACTTAGCTGGGTATTCATCTCCAGGTCGTAGAAGGCATGGACATACGGCCACAAGGACTGGATTGGCAAGATTGCATCGACGCATAGTCGAAGCTCCGATTCCCAACTGTCTCGAATGCCTTTTGCTTTGGCCTCCAGGTGTCGAGCCGCGTCTAAAAGTCGACGCCCATCTTCCACAACAGCACGACCCGCTTCCGTGAGTCTCGTCCGTCTGCCGCTGCGATCGAACAGTTCGACATCCATGTCGCTTTCCAGCTTTTGCACAAGGTAAGTGAGCGTGGACGGAACTCTATGCAACAACTCGGCCGCCTCGGCGAATGTACCGGTCCGGTCAATTGCATCCAAAACTTCGAGAACTTCAAATGACAGCTTGGTCGCCATACAGCATCCTTGGATACTTCTATCGTTCACAGGCTTCACCGCGACGGCCGAGCGGCTTTGCCGCAGCAACGCTTCCATGCGGTTGCCCAACCTTTCGGGACTCGCTCGGATGCTGATCAAATGGACAAAGGCGATGTCGTCCCTGACTCGGATGCTCTCGTTGACCGCCTCCGGCCACTCGATGGTCATTGCGGCAAGAGTCTAGGGTACACGCTGCCGTTTGTCTGCTCGTGGCGTGACGCACAGTCAGCCAGGCGCATGATTCTGCTCGCGTCAATTTAGTTGTCGCCCGCCAGCGCAGCCACGGGCCGTTTATCGGTAGCGGCGAGCGGCGACCGAGTCGCATTCCGGGTCAAGCGCCACGGCATCGACCGGTGTCCGGTGTGCGTGTCCCAAGACGATCGGACACGCCCATATTCGCGCCTTCGCGTTCAGGGCGTGGCGTGCCGCGACGGATACGATTGGCACGCGTGTGTCCTTTGGCAAGGTACAGTCGACGTTCGAATGGCTGCTTGAGAGCGATTGCCTACGACTGTCGAGGCCGACTGCTGCCCGACATGGGCGGCAACAGCCGACCCAGGACGGCCCTTCAGACTTATCCAAAGCGGCCAATCGTTGTGACCTGCGGCGGGATTTTATAGCCTCGCTCGATGAGTATCTTGGCCTCGGCGCGACTGCGGAATCATTCCCGATTAAATCGCTTCTCCCGCAGCGTGCCGTTGGAACCTTCAACGGAGTCGTTCTGCCAAGGGCGGCAAGAACGGACACAGCGTGTACGATCTGGTCTTCAAGAAAACCATCCAAGGAGAGAGGAATGAATCCGGAACAGGCCCGAGCCGAAGAAACCCAGGCGATGGAGCGCATGGTGGCCGCCACGCTGCGCGTGCAGAGTACGTTCGCCTCGATGCAGAAGCAATTTCCGCCGCAAGGCAGCGGCGAGCCTTCGCCGTTCGCGCTGCAAACCTTTGATGCCGCCCTGCAGGAACTTGAAGACGCACAGGCCGCGTTCGATGCGCTGCTGAACGATCTGATCGACGGTAACCGCTAAAGGCTACGCCCTTATCCGCACCGATTGCCGACGATCTAAAAAGCTGTGTCGGACGGCCGTTCGTGGCCGGTAGCGGCCTCTCGCCACCGCCGACCGCAAGCCCGACGGCGAATCATCCCCCGGCCCGCGCTCCCCGCTTCATACACCTCTCGGCAGCCGCACCGCGAACACGGTTTCCGTCTGATCGGACCGCGCGTCGATCCGGCCGCGATGCGCCTTGGCGATTTCCCGCGCGATGAACAAGCCGAGCCCCAAGCCGGCATCGTCACCCTTCCTTCCCTGACGCGCTTCCCCGCGCTCGAGCGGATCGAAAATGCGGTCGAGCGTGCGCGGATCGATCGCTGGCCCGCTGTTGCCGACCTCGACGAACACTTCATCGCCGGTCGTCGTGGCCACCACCCGCACCGGTGTATCGCGCGCGCCATACTTGATGGCATTGCTCACCAGGTTGCTCAGCAACTGCTGCATTCGCTGGTCGTCCCACTCACCCCGGAGATCGCCGCGCATATCGACGGTAATTTCGCGATCCGGATGACCGGCCCGCAACTCGTCCACCACATTGTCGAGCACATGTGCGAGATCGATATTGCGGGGAACGACGTTGATGCCCAGCCCGAGCTGGGTGCGATTGAAATCGCAGAGGTCATCGAGAAGGCCCTGCATGCGGCCGCCGCTTCTGATCAGCCGAGCGGCGGCCTCCGATACTTCCTCACCCGCATTGAGGGCGGCAAGATACGACGCCGTGAGCTGGATGGTCTGCAGCGGCGTGCGCATGTCGTGACTCAGCATGCCGAGAAGCAGGTTGCGCGCCTGTTCGACCTGTTCGGTAAAAAAAGAGACTGATTCGGCCAGCGCTTGATCGATCGCTTCGTTGAACCGGATCATGTCGTCCATGTCAGGCGCCCCCGGCTGACACGCGTCGATCCACAGCCGCAGCACACTGGCACGCAGCGCCCGATACTCGGCTGCCAGCTGGTTGATGTTGAAGCCCCGCCGGGCGCGCAGAACGGCATGCGTCTGGGCGGCCGTCTCGCTGGCGTTCGCCGGCTCGGGGGCGCGCCCCAGCGATTTTTCGTGTTGCGCTTCCCGCGTTTGCGGGGTCGCGATGTCCTTGGCGACGGCGGTCAGGATCTCGCGCGCGTGGTCGCGTAGCCCCTGCGAGTTCATGTGCCTCGCGGCCGGTAACAACGGCTTCCCACTGCACCAGGATCGTTTCCATGTTCCGTACGATGAAATCAGCAAGACGCATATCGCCCCTCACAACGGAATGAACGTTGGACGCTTCTGTCGAACCGCACGATATCACTGAATAACGGCGTTATCCGACGATTCGATCGCCGCCGTCGTCATTTCCGACTGCGCGGGCGGTGAACGCCCGGCGGCCAGGGCCCGGCGGACCGGACGATTCCGGATGCACCATGGTCCTTTTCAGGGCCGAAGTAGGCTTCGATTCGCACGCCCGTCACGTCGGGCGGCTAGCATCGCCGATAATCGATGCGCGTCACCCCCGTTCCGCCGGGCGCCGCCTTTCGGTTGCCGCGGCACCGGCAGCACGAACCTTGCTTCGCGCCCGTTCGACTTCCATCCGACGGTGGAGTCGGCCGCCTCTTCCCGTCACGGCCGGCCGCCGGCACGAAACTGCACATGCCCAGGAAGAAATCCAGCCTCTGGCTGCGGCATCTCGAACTGTTTTCCATCGCGACCGGTGCGCGGCCGAAGAAGCGCGCCGGCAAGCCGCGACCGGCCGCCCCAAAAGCCGCCAAGAAGGTCGTTCAACGCACCATCAAGCCGGCCGTCGCCGCCCCTGCCGCCAAACGAACGGGCGCCGCGCCCGCCGCACGCGCGCCATCGGTCGAGCCGCCCGGCACCTGGCTGCGCTCGTTTCATTCCGCCGGCCCGAGCGCCGGCCGGCTCGTGAACCATCTTGCGTACGCGCTGTATCTTCCCGCCGCACCTGCCAAAACAGCGGGCATGCCGGCGGTCGTCATGCTGCACGGCTGCAAGCAGACCGCCGAATCGTTCGCCGCGGGCACGCGCATCTGCCGTCTGGCCGAGCGCGCGGGGTTCGCCGTGCTGTTTCCCGAACAGGCCAAGACGACCCATGCGCACCGCTGCTGGCACTGGCATGGCGACGCGACCGAGTCCGAAGCCGCGGCCGTCGCGT
Source organism: Burkholderia sp. E168m15 (assembly GCF_016586105.1). Taxonomy (NCBI): domain Bacteria; kingdom Pseudomonadati; phylum Pseudomonadota; class Betaproteobacteria; order Burkholderiales; family Burkholderiaceae; genus Burkholderia; species Burkholderia sp. E168m15. The sequence goes on along the minus strand of NZ_BCPO01000194.1, from coordinate 45,707 downwards.
CGCTGGTCGACGCCATCGTGCGGCGCCACGGCTTCGATCGCGACCGGATCTACGTGGCCGGCCTGTCCGCCGGCGCCGGGCTCGCCGCGGCGCTGGCGCTCCGGTATCCCGACCGTTTCGCGGCCGTCGGCCTGCACTCCGGCCCGGCCATCGCGCCGCCGTCGTCGACGATGGCCGCGATGAGCCTGATGCGTCGCGGGCTCCGCGACGATCCGGTCGCCGCGCTCGACGCGTGCGCCGACGTCGCGTCCTATCCCGGCATGCCGGCCCTCGTCATCCATGGCGCGCTCGATACGGTCGTGACCGACCGGAACGCGACGCAGCTCGGCATCGCGTTCGCGCGGCTCAACCGGCTCGTCGACGAACACGGGGCGATCCGCATCGGCGAGCAACGCAGCTACGCGCAGGACGATGCGGACTACATCGATTATCTGAAGGGCGGCCGGCTGGTCGTCAGGGTGTGCATCGTCCGCCGGCTGCCGCATGCGTGGAGCGGCGGAGACCCGAGCGAGCCGTTCCATTCCGCCAAGGGGCCGGACGCGACCGCGATGTTCTGGCATTTCTTTCGTCGTCAGCGCCGCAAGCGATTGGCGTGACGCACGACGCTCGCAGCGGCCGCTCGCGAGCGTCCGCCGTCATGACGTCATGCCCGCTGCTCCAGCGCTGCCGCGCTCGCGCGGTCGCCGGCACGCCGAACCGGCAACCGTATCCGGAAGGTCGTGCCGCGCCCCGGCTCGCTGGTCACGTCGATGGTGCCGCGATGACGCTCGACGATGCCGTGCGATACCGACAGCCCGAGCCCCGTGCCCTGCCCGACCGGTTTCGTCGTGAAGAACGGATCGAAGATCCGCCGGACGACGTCGGGCGTCATGCCGGCGCCGGTATCGCTGATCGCGATCGACACCTGATCGCCGTCGCTCGACGTACGGATCGTGATCACGCCGCGCTCCGGAATCGCCTGCGCCGCGTTGACCAGCAGGTTCATGAAGACCTGGTTCAATTGCGACGGCAGGCATTCGACGTGCGGGACGTCGCCGTAATCGCGCACGATGTCGGCCTTGTACTTGAGCTCGTTGTGGACGACGTTGAGCGTGCTCTCGAGGCCCGCATGCAGATCGACCACGCTCCATTCGTCGCTGGCCGGGCGGGAAAAATCGCGCAGGTCCTGCACGATGCGCCGCACGCGCAGCGCGCCGTCGATCGACTCGTCGATCAGCATCGCGATCTCGTCGCGGACGTAGTCGAGATCCACCGCGCGGTGCACGGCCGTCAACGCGTCGCGGGTGGCCGGATCGAGCTGCGGCAGCGCGGCTTCATGCGCGGCGACCACGTCGAGCAGGCTGCGCACCCACGTCTTCAACGTATTGAGGTTCGCGCTGACGAAGCCGATCGGATTGTTGATCTCGTGCGCGACGCCGGCGGCGAGCTGGCCGATCGACGCGAGTTTTTCCGACTGCAGCAACTGCTCGTGGGTTTCCTCGAGCGCATGCAGCAGGCGCCGCTGTTCGTCCTTCTCCTGTTCGAGCAGCGCGTGCGCGGCCTTGCGCTCGTCGATCTCGGCCGCCATGTTCTCGCGCGTGCGTTGCAGCATCCGTGTCGTTTGCTCGTAGCTGTACAGCGCGCGTTCGAGTTCGCCGGTTCGCACCCGCACGAGCCGTTCGAGCGTGTCGGTCATCCCGCGCAGGAAAGTTGTGCGCGCATCGAAACGGCACACCAGCAGCGTGACGACCAGCGTCGCCATCGTAAACAACGCGACGGTGGTCGCGAGCCACGGCGCGTCGACGCCGTTCGCGGCGCCGCACCGCGCATCCGGCGCGAAATGCGCGGCCGCCATCGCCGTGTAGTGCATGCCGGTAATCGCGAGGCCCATGATGACGGCCGCGCCGATACGTTGCGCGGTCGCGTGGCGCGCCTGCTGCATGCGCAACGCCTGTGCAATCCACAACGCGGCCGTCGATGCGATCACCGCGATGCCGATCGACGCGGCGAACAGCGCGGCATCGTAGCGAATGCCGGGCTGCATGTGCATCGCGGCCATCCCCGTGTAGTGCATGCCGGCGATCCCGCCGCCCATCAGCACACCGCCCATGCACAGCCGCCGCCAGCCCAGCCGTGCGCGCGTGACGACGTTCAGCGCGAAATACGATACGAGCACCGCGATCGCCAGCGACGCGCCCGTTTCCTGCCACGCATAGCCGAGCGGCACCGGCAACGAAAACGCGAGCATGCCGACGAAATGCATCGACCAGATTCCGGTGCCCATCGCCGCCGCGCCGCCGCCGAGCCACGCGCGCTTGAGCTTCGGATCGTCGAGCAGCGAGATGAACGCGGCGAGGTCGAGCGTCGTATACGACGCCAGCGTCGCGATCGCGAGCGACAGCACGACGAGCGGAAGGTTGTAGATGCCATGCATGATCGGGCGCCCGCAACGGGTTGAGTGCATCGCCGCGGCGGGGGCAAGCGCCCGTCCCGCGGCCATCAGGCCGACGTTCGATGTCAGGCCGGCGGCACGCCTGCGTTGGGTGCATGCGCCTGTGCAGCCGGCCCGGCCAGCACGAGAATGTCGAACGGCGTGCCCTCCCGCGTTTCGAAGCGACGCACGAGCTCGATCTGATGCGCGGACATCACGCTGCCTTTCGTCATCAGCAACACGCCGCGATGCGTGCGCAGATCGTCGGCAAGCTCCATCCCTTCGCGCAGTTGCGCCGACCGGATTTCCGCGACGGACGCCGCGATGCCGAGGCTCGCCGGGTCCCGCATCAACTCGATGAAGCCTGCAACCAGTTGCGGGTCGTAACGCACGCTCGCCTGCGAGCGCAACACGTCGATCGCCTGCTCGATCGAATGCGGCGCACCGATTTCGCCGTGGCGCAACCCTTCGAAGTCGCGCGCGATCGCGACGATCCGCGACCCGATCGGGATCGCATCGCCGACCAGCCCGTCCGGCGTGCCGCGGCCGTTGAAGCGCTCGTACTGGTGCAGCACGATCGATGCAACCTTGTGCAACTGGGCGACCGGCGTCAGCACCATCTGCGCACGCAACGGATGCTCCTGAAACACGCGATGCTCGTCCGTCGTCATCCGCGCGAGCGGCTTGTGCAGCAATTCGTCCGGCAGCGACAGCTTGCCGATGCCGTGCAACAGCCCCGCGAAGTAGACGTCCTGCGCATGCAGTTCGCTCATCCCCGACGCCAGCGCGAGCCGGCGCGCGATCTCGCCCACCCGCATCGCGTGCCCGCTCGCGGCCCCGCAGCGCAGCTCGATCATGCTTGCGCACACCTGAACCATCGCCGTGAAACTACTTTTCAGGTCGCTTTGCGCCGCTTCGAGAAACATCACCGTCTGGCCGAGTTCCTCGGTGCGTGCGCGAACCTGCGTTTCGAGGTCCGTATTGAAACGGCGCAGTGCTTCGTTCTGCGCCTCCGTCAGCGCCGCCAGCCGGGCCGCTTCGCGACGCAGACGGCGCTGTTCCAGCGCCTGCTCGATGGTCAGCAGCAGGTCGTGATCGTCCCACGGCTTGTTCAGGTAGCGATACACGCCGCCTTCGTTGACGGCCTGCACGACCGACGCGAGCTCCGCATAGCCGGTCAGCAAGATGCGCATCGTGTCCGGGTACAGCGCCCGTGCACGCGCCAGGAATTCCGCGCCGCTCATGTGCGGCATCCGCATGTCGGACACGATCAGGTCGATGTCGGTCGACGCCAGGATCTCGAGCGCCGTCTCGCCACTGTCGGCAGTCACGATGTCGTAGCCGGCGGGCCGGAATACGCGCCGGAGCGCCGACACCACGTTCGGTTCGTCGTCGACCAGCAGGATCGACGGGACGCGGGGCACTTCAACGGATGCGGATGCGGCTGCGGTGTCGGACGTTTCGGGCGCCACGGCATTCACGCCGTTTGTTGCAGATGTCGTCATAATCGGCCTCGGATCAATTATTTACGCCCTCTCTGCAACATCGGCCGACGCCGCGTTTTCCACATGGGTGAAAACGCTAATACGTGCGTGCCGATTTCAACCGGAATGCATCACGCGAACGCTACGTCGCTGCCGTGCCCGGTTCGCGCCGATAGTAGATGTCCCATTCCGCTTCATCGGTTCGCACGAAGCCGTGCCGTTCGTAGAAGCGGTTCGAGTCGCTGCCGCGCAATGCGCCGACGCGAACGGGCATCCGTCGTTCGTCGGCGGCAGCAAATATCTCGCGCAGCACGGCGGCGCCAATACCCTTGCCCTGATGCGCGGGCACGATATACAGGTGGTCGAGCAACCAGTGATCCGCCATCGGGCGGAGCGTATAGAAACCCGCACGCGAATGGCCGGCTTCGATGAAGCGGCAGAGCGCCGGGTCGAACGACGCGAGAAACCGGTCGCGCGCACGCTGCGGATCGAAACGGCCGATGCGCTCGAGGCTGTCGCGCATCGCGGCGATGCGGATCGCGACGAGGGCGTCGGCGTCGGCTTGCGTGACGGGGAGGAAGGTCAGGGTCGTTGTCATCGAGCGGCGGGATTCGTGCGGGAGCGCGTACCCGGCGTGGCGCGGCGGCGCCAGCCGGGTTTCGACGGGGACTTCGGTGCAGCACGTCACGCCCCCGATCCGTGAGCATGACGCAAGCGAGCCGATGCAATCGGCTCAAGGAATAAAAAGCGCTGGCCGATGCCCTGGCCAGCAAAACGGTTCTGGCGATCCGAGGTTGGTGTGTGCCAGAACCACATGCATTGAACGGCGTACGCCCGACAATCTGTGATCGCAGTTTAGGCCAGGCTAAGCGATGCGATCAGGTCTGCGCCCGCGCCCGTCGACCTGAACGCATCGTCGGGCTTCGGTACTTCCCATGTTGCGATCATCTCGTCAGTCGGAAGATAGTCGGGATCGGCCGACGCGACGCCAACCCACACGCCTTGGGATACCTGCCTGCCATGGAGATAAAAGTGCAGCTCCCGGCCAGCGCGTTCGCACGTACACCTGATTCGCTCCACCGACTGACCCAGTCTTCTGATCCGCGCGACCTGGTTGCGATCCAGTTCGAACATGGCACTCATCACGCCGTCGCAATCGCCGATGCCGAGCATGTTGCTGTCGTCAGTGAATGCCCACGAAGGATGCGGCGTGCCTAGGCGCAGCATGAAAAAAGCTGCGGACTCTGAACCAATCATCATGTTTCTCCGGCAAAAAATACGTCGCTCCACCCACTGAAACTTGATAAGAACGTACGTTCATCCCATCCTGCTTTTCCCGCCTGCCTCAAGGTTCGAATAGACGTACGCCAGCGCCTGATAATGGGCAGGCGCGACATTGAAACGCGCACCGCCCGTCGCTTCCGAAGCCCCTACACGCTTGCCTGCCGGGGTACGGTTTCCGCGGCGATACTGTCTGAACCGGACAGCCTCACCGCAACTGCGGCGGCGGCCGTGCTCCCGTAGACGTTCAGGGCGGTCCGCCCCATGTCGAAAAAGGCATCGACGCCCAGCAGCAGCAGCACCGCATCGGCCGGCAACCCGATCGACGTGAGAACGATGGTGATGGCGACGATCGCCCCGGAGGGCACATTGGCCGCGCCGTCGATGGTGATGATCGTCAAGATCAGGATCGTGATCACCAGCGGCCAGGACCAGACGAGATGATAGGCATCGGCCAGGTAGCCGACCGCAAGGGCCGTGTAAAGTACCGCGCCGTCGCGATTGAAAATGTAGGCCAGCGGCAAGATCGTGGACGCCACGCCGTAGGGCACGCCCAATTCAACCAGCTTCTTCAGGTGCAACGGGTAGGTAATTTCGGACGAACGCGTCGTGAAACCCAGGATCAGCGGCTCCTTCACCTTCCTGAGAACGGCGAGCGGCGACTGACCGGCGACGCGAATGACGATGGTGAGGACGACCGCCAGAATCGCCATGCCGAGATAGGCGACGCCCAGAAGCTCGACAAGCGAGTGCGCGCCGGTGAACCCCTTGGCCGACAACAGCTGCGCGATCGCGGCAAAGATCGCGAGCGGCGACCATGCGATCACCCACTGGACCATCTTGAACAATCCCGACAGCAGCGCCTCGAAAACGGCAATCGCGGGCTCGGCACGCTCCGGCGCGGCCGCCAGGGCCGCCCCGAAAATCACCCCGAAAACCAGCACGGGGAGCGAATTCCCCGCGGCGAGCGCAGCGACGATGTTGGCGGGGATCAGATCGACGAGGAATTTCGTCCAGTCGATACTGGACGCAAGCGCGGCGGGCATCGATCCGGACTGAACCATGCTCGCCCCGAGACCCGGTCGAAATGCAAAGTTGAGCAGCAGGCCAAGCGAGGCGGCCAGACCCGTCATCAACACGAAGAAGCCGATACTCGACAGTGCGACCTTGCCGAGCCGCTCGCGAAGCCGGCCCGCACGAAAGACCCCGACCGTGACCGACAGGAAAATCAGCGGCATGACGACCATCTTGATCGCGTGGCCGAACATCGCGCTCAGAAAGCCCAGCTTCGCGGCAAAGCCTGGAGCAAATACGCCGCAAGCGGCGCCCAGGACAAGCCCGCCAAGCATTTGCATCGGGAGGGAAAGCCCTTTATTTTTCGTGTTCATGCCGTGCCTTTAGCAGTTTGATCCGTGCCGGCGTACCGTCAACGATGTGATTCCACATATGCTGACGCGCCAGCTCGCCGTCGTTCGCTTCGATTGCGTGAAAGATGTGCAGGTGTTCGATCGTGCCGCGCCGAACGGTTTCAGCGTCGCCACGCGGGAGTTCGTTCAGGGCCAGGGTCTGGGCTCGCAATAGACCATACGCCGATGAGATACGCACGTTCCGTGCGGCGGCGAACAACTCCTGATGAAACACCCAGCCGATACGTTGCTCGAGCATGATGTCCGCGACGTCCCGGTCAAGCAGTTCCTGCATTTTTGCTGCCGCGTCGCGAAGGCCTGCCGTCACGCCCGACCTCGCTGCAAGAAACGCCGCGGTACTCTCCAGGGCCAGCCGCATTTCGAAAATTTCGCGGAGATCGCTGGTAGTCGGCGACGCAACATAGGTGCCACTCTTTTCGATGACGACGACCAACCCTTCGGATTCGAGCAAATGCAATGCGCTGCGCACGGGCATTTGGCCGAAGCCGAGTTCGTCGGACAGGCCCCGGTGGGATACTTTCTGCCCGGGCGCAAAGCGGCCGTCAAAGATCCTCGCTCGGATCTCCTCGTAGGCAAGCTCTGCATCTGTCGAGACTTTCGACGTCATCTGTGATCGCAGTTAGCGTATGATTGTAAAAGAAGTGACGGATAGGAAATTACCCTTACTGGTAACGCACGGCAACTGCTAATTTTGCGAGTGGGTATACCGAAAGAAAACTGGAAGAAAATCTGCGTCACGAAGAGAGCCGATAATTATATGACTTCACAAGGTGTGCGCTTTACCATCTGTGCCGTCCGTGCGGAAGAAACCTATCCCCTCAGGGCCGCGATCCTGATGGCGGGAGATGAAGAGGGAAGCGCTTTACACGGAGATCACGCGCCAACCACCCTGCATTTTGCCGTTCGTGACAACGACACTATTGTCGCCGTGGCATCCGTATGTAAAGAAGGACAATCCGGCGTGCCGAACGCGGAAGCCTGGCGCCTGCGCGGCATGGCCGTCCATCCGTCGGTCCGCGGTCTGGGGTTCGGCCGTCTGCTGGTCAATCTGTCCATTCGCCACGTGCGCGAACAGCGCGGCACGCTGCTGTGGTGCACGGCACGCGAGTCGGCCTACCAGTTCTATGAAATGCTCGGCTTTAATCGCGATCCGATTCCGATTTCGCTGCATGGCCGCGACGACATGAAATTCTATCTAATGCAGCGCCCGATCGAATGCTGAGTTTCGTCCACGACTGACGTTCGTTCGAACGCAATTCGGGGGCCGATGTCACGCAGTTGGCTACCGGCCCGAAAAACCCGTTCAACCGGCGCCCGCCTGAGCCGGTTCGCCCGCGCGAAGATCGAGATCGCTTGCGGCGCCTTTTCCCCACAGAAGAATCACCCGAAGCTATCCGCCGCTGTATCACATGCGGAAAGCGCTTACGACTTATACGGTCACGCATTAATCAATCGCGCCTTTCATTTCGATTATCGCAATCCGAAAGCAAATGGAACGGTAACCACCGGTACTGCCGGATTGTTGCTCGCGATGGCTGTTCCGTGCAGTCGATTGTCGTCCCCGCACGACCCCACCTGAATTCGCTTGGCGACGTCGGGCGCATCAGCGTGATGACGCGGACTTCGATAACACATCGCCTACGTGCGGGTTCTTATAGGGGAAACCCCGTAAAGCGCGCGGCTATCAAACGAGATTAACTTATACCAAACAAATTTTGACGGGAATTTATGTTCCTGATATGGTTTTTGCACCTGCAAAGTGCGGCCACGCAGGGGGTGCAGAACAGATCGAGCAGTACGAGCAGTACGACGTTCCCCATACAAAATTGTAAGGATCACGAAATGAGCGAAGCCGGCATGCCGATGTGGCAAATATGACGCCGGCCGCTGCGACCGTGACGATGCGCAGGCCGCGCGCCGTCACCTGCATTCGAATACGACACAAGCCGTTTCAACCCATCCCGAAACCACTCCTGACAGTGAAATGCAGATGAAAAACAAGAAGATCAACATCAGCGTTATCGCTGTTGCCGCCTTCGCAGCATCCTCGGCAGCAATGGCACAGTCGTCGGTCACCCTGTATGGCATGCTCGATGCGGGCATCGGCTATACGTCGAACATCAATGGCCACAGCCGGTTCGGCCTCGATGGCGGCGCCGCGGGCTCGAACAAGTGGGGCCTTCGAGGGCAAGAGGACCTCGGTGGCGGCCTCCAGGCGGTATTCAAGATCGAGAATGGTTTCAACATCGCGACAGGCGGCATCGGCGGCCAAGGGCCGATCGGTACCACGCGTTCGCTGTTCAACCGTCAGGCCTACGTGGGTCTCGCATCCAGTCAGTACGGCGCGTTGCGCATGGGGCGCCAGCTCGACGCCGTGACGGAAATGGTTCAGGTCCTGACGGGTGACGCCATTTCCGCGTCGACCTTCTCGACGCCGGGTGACGTCGACAACAACGACAACACGACGAACCAGAACAACGCGGTGAAGTACATCTCGCCGATCATCCACGGCTTCCAGGCTGAAGCCGCGTACTCGTTCGGCGGCGTGGCCGGTTCAACGGGGTCGGGTCAATCGTGGTCGGCGGCCGCGACCTACGCTCAAGGCGGCCTGACGGTCGCCGGCGGCTACTTCCGTGCGGCCAACCAGGGCGAGAACGGATGGACGAACGCAACGGCGCAACCGAGCTTCGGCGGCGCACTGGGCTATCCGAGTTCGGGCTACAACGGCGGCAATGCGTTCAAGAGCGCGGGCATCGCGCAAGTCGCCGCGCAATACGAGGTGGGGCCGTACACGGCCGGCTTGCGCTACTCGAACGCCCAGTACAAGGGTAACGACGGCCAGCCGTCGATCCACTTCAACGTGCTGGGTGCGCTCCTGCAGTACCGGGTCACGCCGGCACTGTCGCTGGCGACGGGTTACACGTACGTCTACGGCTCCGCGGCCACGCCCACGCAAGCAGCCGAAGGACGCACGATGGCCTCGATCAACCAGGTGTCGCTGGGTGCGACGTACTCGCTGTCGAAGAGTACCGCGCTGTACGCGATGGGTGCCTACGTGCATGCCAAGGGCGCGCAGGCTTCGGCTGCCGACTTCGGCAACACCTCGTCGGGCGGCAACCAGGTTCAGGTCAACATCGGCATGTTCCACGGCTTCTGATCGCCGACTCGCAAGCCGGGGTAGTGTCCGCACTACTCCGGCGTCGTGCCGCCCTGCCGGCTCGCCATGCCTTCCATCCATTCCTCGAACGCGGACACCGCGGCATCGTCGGCACGATCGGCGTTCGTCACCAGCATGTAGTCGTCAGCGCGCCATACGGGCGATGCGATGGGACACACGAGGCGCCCCTCGGCGAGATCGCGCCCGATCAGCGGCAGCGACGCCAGCGCGACGCCAAGCCCCTCGATGGCCGCGCCAAGCTGAAGATTCACGTGATCGAATTCGACATGGCGCGCGGCCCGCAGATCGGACGCGCCCGCCTCCTTCAACCAGTGCGACCAGGCAGAGCGCGTCGTGGCCGAATGCAGCAGCGTGTGATGGCGCAGGTCGGCCACGCTCTGGATCGGATGCTGGCGCAGCAACGCGGGATTGCAGGCCGGCACGCGCAGGTCGGGCATCAACGGGCGCGAGACGACGCCCGCGCCTTGCTCGGGACCGGAGCGGACACCGATATCGAAAGCGTCGGCGACATAGCGCAGCTTGCGCGATGTCGTCGACACCCTGACGTCGATGTCGGGGTACCGCGAATGGAAATCGGCGAGCCGCGGCAGCAGCCAGCAAAACGCAAAGCTCATCGGCACGTTCACCCGCACGACGCCTGAGATCCGGTGCGTGAACGTGTTGTGGCGCAGCCGCACCACCGCAGTACCGAGGCGCTCGAACGCGTGGCTGACGTCGTTCAGCAACGCCGCCCCTTCGTCGGTCAACGCGACACCGCGCGGACGACGGTCGAACAACGGCAGGCCGAACCAGTCCTCCAGCAACCTGATCTGCTTTCCGACGGCCCAGTGGGTCACATGCAGCTCGGCCGCGGCACCCGCGAAGCTGCCGTGTCGCGCGACCGCATCGAACGCGCGCAGCGCATTGAGCGGGGGTAACTCGCCCCGGTGCTTCGCAACATCCCGGCTTTCGCTCATGACGTGACTTTTTCTCTCCATTGATGCGATTTTAGCTCAATTGAAATGACGATCCTCTCAGCCATAAAATCGACACATCGAGGCTGAAAGCGATACCACGAGCGGCTTCCCTTCACCGCTCGCACGGAGCGAATAACGATGCGCCTGCCGGTTTTTTCCCCTCCCGTCACGCGGGAAACCGCGCCACCCCGACGGCGCGCGCTGTGGCTATCGTGCGTTGCACACGCCATGCACGATGGCTACACGGACATGATCTACGCGTTGCTACCCGTGTGGCAGTCGGAATTCGGGCTCGACTTCGCAGCCCTGGCCATCCTGCGCGGCGTCTATGCCGGCACGATGGCGACGCTGCAGTTGTCCGCCGGGCGTCTCGCGCAACGCCTGGGCAGCCGCGCGACGCTCGCACTCGGTACGCTGCTCGCCGCGCTCGGCTATGCGCTCGCGGGCATGTCGGGTGGCCTGCTCGGGTTGGGCGTCGCGCTGGCGATTTCGGGCGGCGGCTCCAGCACGCAGCATCCGATCGCATCGGGCGCCGTCTCCCGCTTCTATGGGCGCGACGCAAGAGGCCCGCTGAGCATCTACAACTTTTCCGGCGACCTCGGGAAATCGGCGCTGCCGGCCGCCATTTCGCTGCTCGTGACCCTGATGCCATGGCGTCATGCGCTATGGATCGTCGCCGGGCTGGGCTGCGTCGTGGCCGCCGTCATCGCGCTCTGGTTTCCCGCCGTGCCGCGCGGCGGCGCGAACACGACGGCGAAAGAGCATGCGTCCGCGCAACGCGGCGGCACGGGAAAAAGCGGATTCTCCGCGCTGTTCTCCATCGGCGTGCTCGATACGGCCGTACGCATGGGACTGCTTACCTTTCTGCCTTTCCTGCTGAAGGCAAAGGGCGTCTCGCCTCAACTGCTGGGAACGGCCCTCGCACTCGTTTTCATTGGCGGTGCGGCCGGCAAGTTCATGTGCGGCTGGCTCGGCGCGCGCCTGGGTATGGTGAGGACGGTGCTGCTCACGGAGGGCGGGACAGCAGCGTGCATCATCGCGGTGATGTATCTCCCGTTGGCGCCGAGCATGGTGCTGCTGCCGATTCTGGGTATGATGCTCAACGGCACTTCGTCGGTGCTGTACGGAACCGTCCCCGAGCTGTCCGCACCCGAGCGCACCGAGCGCGCATTCGCGATTTTCTATACGGGGACGATCGCATCGGGCGCGCTATCGCCCGTTCTCTACGGTTTCCTGGGCGACCGGATCGGTGTGCACGGCGCCACCTATGCGACCGCGTTGACCGCCCTCGCGATTTTTCCGCTCGCCCTCGCACTGCGCCCGCATCTGGCGGATGACCCGACAGGAGGAACACCATGACGAAATCCGGCTACCCGTCCGTCGCGCTCGTCGGTCCGGGCGCAATCGGCACGACCGTCGCCGCGGCCCTTCACGAAGCCGGCCGCACGCCGGTGATCTGCGGCCGCTCGGCGCACGCGGAATTGAAATTGCGCTTCGATGGCGGCGAGATCGTCGTGCCCGGGCCGGTCCTGACCGACCCGCAAGCGGTCAAGGAAACGGTCGATCTCGTGTTCGTTGCGGTCAAGTCGACGCAGACGGCGAGCGCGGCACCGTGGGTCGCCGCGCTATGCGATGCGAATACCGTCATCTGCGTGCTGCAAAACGGCGTCGAGCAAAAAGCCGCCTTCGCACCGTATGCGGCCGGCGCCGCGATCGTACCGTCGGTCGTCTGGTTTCCGGCGCAACGCGAATCGGGCGCGTCGGTGTGGCTGCGGGCCAAGCCTCGCCTCACCCTGCCCGATACGCCGGCGAGCAACGTGGTGGTCTCGGCCTTGCGCGGCACGCGCTGCGCGCCCGAGGTGGCGGAGGATTTCATCTCGCTCGCATGGCGCAAGCTGTTGCAGAACGCCGTGGCCGGGCTCATGGTGCTGACCGGTCGTCGCGCCGGCATGTTCTCGCGAAGCGACATCACCGAGCTGTCGCTCGCCTACCTGAAGGAATGTCTCGAGGTCGCGCGTGCGGAAGGCGCGAAGCTCGGCGATGAAGTGCCGCAGGAGATCGTCGATGGATTCCACGGCTTTCCGCCGGATTTGGGTACGTCGATTCTTGCCGACCGGCAGGGCAACCATCCGCTCGAATGGGACTGCCGGAATGGCGTCGTGCAGCGATACGGACGAAAGCATGGCATTCCGACGCCGATCAGCGATCTGGTCGTGCCGCTGCTCGCGGCAGCGAGCGACGGGCCGGGCTAATGCGGGACATGGTCTATCCAGCCCGACCAGCATGAATCCGCGCGGGAGACGACCCGGGTGAAAAACGCCACGGCGGCTTAGCGACTCGCGCCCCCCGGCTCATTGCGATGGAGGCTCGCCGCATCCTGTCGCGCTACTGCAAGTAGGGCTTGATGTTCGTCAGCGCGCGGGAAACATACTCGTCCTTCTCCCCGACCGGCGCGACATAGTGCAGCGCGCCGCGCGCGGCGTCCTCCCCTTCGAGACACGCGATGAGCCACGCGGCCAGATACGGCGAAGCAAGGCAGCCACCCGCCGTGGCGACGTTACCTCGGGCGAAGAAGGGCTGATTCAGGACCTCGACGCCAGCCTCGATCACCCAGGGTTTGGTCGTGAGATCGGTGCAGGCCGGGATCGTGCCGAGCAACCCGAGCTTCGCCAGAATCAACGTGCCCGAACATTGCGCGCCGATCAGCTGCCGGGCAGGGTCGAACCTGAGCTGCGCCATCAGTGCCGCGTCGTTGACGACGTCCCGCGTTTGAATACCGCTGCCGATGATGACGGCATCGTCCGTGCAAGCGTCCGCCAACGTCGATTGCGCGTGCACGGTTACCCCGTTCATCGACGTGACGGAAGGCTCCGGGCACGCAAGGGTGACGCGCCAGCCGGGCTTCCTGATTCGATTGAGCACGCCGAGCGCAATGAGGGAGTCGAGCTCGTTGAAGCCCTGGAAGGTTACGATCGCGATGTGCATGGGGCACCCTGTCTCCAGTCAGTCGACGCATCTTGCCAGATTGCCGCCACCCGCGGCCCTGCTTTGCCGACAACTCAGTGTTACAGCCGGCAAGCCTCCCGCCCTCACCGTCAATTTCGTATTCGTCCATTCGAGCCGCAGGCGAACTCGCGCCGCCAAAGCAATTTCTTGGCGTCACATGAGCGCCCCGTGTCAAAAGCGACGCTAACGTATGACAAAAGAGCTTCCTCCCACTCGGTACGAAGCAATCCCCCTCACCACCCGCAGCGCGCTCCAAACCAACACGAATCCGGTAAAGATTTACCGATCGAACAAATTGTTACGGCCCGTTTCAAAGATGTTCAAATAGTAGGCTGCAGCCCCGCTATTCTTCCGTCACCCACAATAACGATCCCAATGGGGGGTGACATATGAACAACATCATCAAGAGCGCCCTGTGCGCCGCCTTCGTACCATTCGTCCTCGCTGGTTGCGGCGGCGGCGACGACGGTGGCGGCACGCAAACCGGTACGCTGCACGTCGCGATGACCGATGCGCCATCGTGCGGTTTCGACCATGTGTACGTCACCGTCTCGCAAGTCCGCGTCAACGCCAACGCGAACGCCGCCGACAACGACGCCGGCTGGTCGACCGTTTCCCTCGCGACGCCGCAGAAGATCGACCTGCTGTCGCTGACCAACGGTGTGCTCGCCGATCTCGGCCAGACCGCGCTGCCTGCCGGCCAGTATCAGCAAGTTCGGCTGGTCCTCGCGCAGAATCAAGGTAACAACCTCGCAAACTCGGTCGTCCCGACCGGCGGCGTGGAACAGGCGCTCGCCACCCCGAGTGCGACGCAAAGCGGCTACAAGATCATCCAGCCGTTCACGGTCCAGCCCAACACGCTCGTCGATCTCGTGCTCGACTTCAACGCGTGCAAGTCGATCGTGCAGCGCGGCAACGGCTCGTATGCGCTGAAACCCGTCGTCACCGCGATCCCGACCGTCGTGAGCGGCGCGATCTCCGGCTACGTCGCCTCGGCCGAAGCCGGCGCGACCGTTTATGCCGAACAAGGCGGCAAGGTCGTCCGCGGCACGGTGGCCGACAGTTCCGGGAAGTTCGTGCTGTCGCCGCTGATCCAGAGCTCGACGCAGGGCAACTACGATGTCGTGATCGTGCAGAACAACTTCGCGTCGGGCATCGTCCGCTCGGTGCCCGTGGTCGTGAACACGACCACGGCGGTGTCGGCCTCGACCGCACCGATCACGCTGCCTGCGTCGACGATGAGCACCGTCAGCGGTACGGTGACGGCCAGCGCGAACGCATTCGTGCGGGCGCTGCAGACGGTCGACGCGAACGCGTACGAGATCACGTCGATCAACGCGAACATGGACACCGGCGCCTATTCGCTGTCGGTGCCCGCGGCAGCGCCGATCGTCGGCACTTACTCGGGTTCGCTGCCGGTCGCACTGGCCGCGGCGCCGGCCGCCGCCGGTCAATATACGATCGAGGCCGACGCGGCATCGGGCGCGACCCAATCGGCAAACGTCAACGCAACGACCAGTCAGTCCAACGTCAACTTCGGTTTCTGACGCGCCGACGGCATCATCGAAAGGGCCGAACGGCCCTTTCCTCTCAACGGGAGAACGAAGTGAAAAAAGGGGTTATCGCATTGCTCGCAGCGGCGAGCATGGTGGGTGCGCTCAGCGGGTGCGTCGCCTACGTTCCGGGCCCGCCGGTCGTGGTCGCGCCGCAAGGCGGGCCGGGGAATGGATTCTGTCCGCCGGGACAGGCCAAGAAAGGCAACTGTTGACGACATGCCCGCGCACCGCGGGCATTTTTTCATCCGTCGAGGGCGCCGGACGGTTCGACGAATTCCCCGTTCTCCGCGTCGTCACTCCGCCATCTTCGGCGGCCACGCATGGCCTTCGGCCTGGCAATGCCGGCACCACGCATACAGCGCGTCGTACATCACCAGACCATGCTCGAGCATGTCGTGATCGTCGGAAAACATGTCCGACAGCCCGAGCGAAATCGCATAAAGCCCGCTGGATTGCGGCGTCAGATCGAGCCGCGACGTATCCGCGCCGCGAATGATACGGGCCATGTGCTGCAGCGCCCGATCGTCGGCCAGACCATACTTGTCGAGAAACGCATCGAAACTGCATTGCTCGCCGACATGCGTCAATTCCACGCCCGGAATGTCGTACGGAATCGCACCGGTCTCGTTGGCGATCCGCAGCACGTCGCCCGGCGGGACGTACAGAAATTCGGGCGTCTCGTCGATAAAACGGGCAATGAGCCAGGGGCAGGCAACCCGGTCGATTTTCGGGCGTTGTCGCGTAATCCATTGCATGGCGGCCTCCACGGTCAGTGATGCAGCAGCGGGTACACGATCAGGCCGATCACGGCGGCCCCGCCCACGACCACCGGCTCCGACAGCTTCTTGAACCTGACCAGCAGCACGATCGCCGCGAGCGCCATCAAGGCGGTGGGCACATCGACGATCGAACGTCGGGCCAGCACGATCACCGACCCCGTGATCGCGCCGACGGCCGCGGCCGTCACGCCGTCGACGAATGCCAGGATCGCCGGCAGCCTGCCGTACTTCTTGAAGTACGGGGCCGGCAACACGGTGAACAGGTAGCACGGCAGGAACGTGCCGGCCGCCGCCACGCATGCGCCCGGCAGCCCCGCCACCAGATAGCCGATGAAGCCCACCGTGATGACGACCGGGCCCGGCGTGATCATCGCGACGGCCACCGCATCGACGAACTGCTTCTCGTTGAGCCAATGGTGCTCGGTAACCACGCCCCCATAGAGGAACGGCACGATCGCGAGCCCCGAGCCGAACACGAAGGCGCCGGCCTTCGCAAAGAACGCGGCGAGTTGCGCGAGCTGCGGCCAGTCGACGATACCGAGCCATGCCCCGGTGGCGGAGACGGGCAACGCCACGGCCGCATCGACGCGCCGCTGGCGCAACCACCTGGGCGGCGCGCGCGTGAACCAGACGACCAGGCCCGCCGCGAGAAACAGCCACGCCACTTCCGATTCGGTGATCACCGTCACCGCGACCAGCGCGAGATAGATCGCCCATAGCAGCTTGTCGTGACCGATGCTTTTCGCGGTCAGCTTGCGCGCGCTGATCGCGATGATGCCGATCACCGCCGCGCCGACGCCGTAGAACACCGACTGCATCCACGTCAGGCCGCCGAATCGCGTGTATGCATAGCCGAGCAGCACCACCATCACAAACGAAGGCAGCACGAACGCGATCCCGACCAGCGTGGCGCCGACGATGCGGTAGTGCACGTAGCCGAGATAGATCGCCAGTTGCGCGGCAAGCGGGCCCGGGGCGAGCTGCGCGAGCGCCAGGCCCTCCTTGTAGTCCGCGTCCGCGATCCATCCGCGCGTGTCCACGAGATCCCGATGCATGTAGCCGGCGAGCGCGACCGGCCCGCCGAAACCGGTCGCGCCGAGCCACGCGAAGTACCGGGTCAGTTGCCACAGCGTATAGGCCGGGCGGTCGCGATGTGTATTCATGTCGAGGCGCGCAGAAAGGTCAGGGGTTTCGATTGCCACGGAAATGCACGTACAACGAATCGAGTACGGCGCCGATCTCCATCAGGAGCGCATCGTCGTCGGCAAGACGCTTGCGGGCACCCGCGAGAATGGCCTCGAATCCGCCGGCTTCCGGCACGGTGGCACCGCCCACGTCCAGCGCATGCACCATGGCGCCCAACCGGACGAGACCCGCGTTGTCGTCGAGTCCAAAGCTCGCGATCAGGACCTCGAACGACACGCGATCGCCCACATGCGTGAACGGGGCGCCGTCGAAATCGAAGCCCAGCGCGTCAGCCGGACAATCGGCGAGGTTGTCCAGCCACACGAAGCGCGCATGCGGATCGATGAAACGCCGAATCAGCCACGCGCTGGCGACGCGATCCACCCACAGGTGACGGCGCGTCGCCCACAGCCTGCCCTGATATTGCGCAGGGTCGCGACGCGGGATGCCGCGTTGAGCGGCATGCGGCTCGCCCGGAGAGCGCAACGCTTCGATCGCGGCGGTGAAATCCCGCCATTGCGCCTGCGCGCGCAGCGAGGTTTCGCCGGGAAAGAAATCGATGCTTCGAATGGCCTCGTACGTGCGAGCGTGGCGGCGTTGCAGGCGATTGAGATCGGCTGCCGCCAGATCCGGCAGCGTCTGGCGGGCCTCCGAAAGCTCGGCAAGCCACGCTGCGTAGTCGCCCGCGCGATCGAACAGCCGTTTGTACGCGTCTTCGTCGGCAGGGTCGTCCGCACGGACATCCAGCAACCACGCCTGCCCATCGCCGTTACGGGCCTCGTCGGCGAGCTCACGCAACTGCGCCGCCTGCTCGGCATGCGCCGGCAACAGGTAGGCACCGTCCCGCAGCGCACCACAGCCCAGCGCCTTGACGGTACGCCAGATGCGCATGCGGGCAGTCGCACCGGAGGTCGGCAGACTGACGATCAACAGCAGCCAGGAAGTCGGGACGGGATTCATGACGGCAGCATAGTGGGTCGTCACGAACACTGCAATTCGGTAGAGATCGCTACAATCTTTTGGTGGTAGACGGCTCCACTCGATGCGTGGAGCAGGAACACAGCAATGACGACAGTCAAGACTCCATCGCCATCCGGATCGATATATCGGGAAAATGGACAGAACGTCCGGTATCACATGAGCGCCGAAGTCGCGCGCGACGACATCGGGGCCAGCGCATCATGCCGTCATCGAGCGCGTGACCGACGTCGCAGCAGATGGTTACGATATTCTGCGAATCGAGCGGTTCAACGCATACACTGAAAGCACGCCACGGTGAACTCCCGTCGATCCGTCGCACGCTTTCCCGACACCGTTCCGAATGCAACTGGACGGCAAACGCAGGCCCGCCCACGAAACCGCTCCAATGACAATCGATCCCGGCTCCATTCCTTACTATCTCGTCCTTCGTGCGGGGTGGCCACCGTACGTGCTGAATTCGGATCGTCAGGTGCTCCGCCGTCAGGCGAGCCCGCTCTTGCTGGCATTCGCGCGCACGCGCGGAGCGATCGCACATGTCGACGACAGCGCGTGGAACGGCTTCTCCGACAGCGAAGGGCTCACGGTAGTCGAGCGTCGCGAAACCGGGTTCTTCTCGCTGGTCGCGGGGAACGAGACTGAACGTCAGTTGCAATTGCTGACGACCCTCTGACGTCGCCGCCCGCACCGCGCCTGCGATCTGACCACTCGTCCATCGCATCGTGTACCGTGTGCCGGTGCGTGCTTGCACCAACCCGGAATAAATCGACCGCTCGGCAAACGATGCGCGTATGATGGGTTCATCCGAGCGATCAGCCGTTCTTTGAGCGTTCGCCCCTCCACCCGCCCGCTTGCTGCATCGCCCCTCCCTCGCGCTGCAACGTTGTCCCCTTCACCCATCGGCCCGCCCCTCGACGGGAATACTGGCCGGATGTGTTCGCCCATGCGACTCGTCGTGGCCGAACGCCAGGAGTTCGTCATGAGCATGCACGTCTATCGTGGATTCGAGATTTATCCATTGATCTACCCTCACGTGGCGGCGCCGCAGGGCTGCCCGCACAACTACGACGCCGGGTTCGACGCGGCGGTCAAGATTTGCCTGCGCGGCACCACCGATACGCTGACGCAGAGCCAGACTTTCCGGTTGCGCGACACCGCCCCGTTCGACAACGCCGGTGACGCCCGTCGTGCGTCAGTGCGCTATGCCGAGAACATCATCGACGACAATCGCGGCAAACAGGGGTTCTTTTCGAGCGCGGGCTGACGCGTGCTCGCCGGTGCAACGCAATTTTTCGGCATTTTGGAGGACGAAATGATCATCGACGAACTGCTCGGCTTGATCAGACGAAATGAAGTCACCCGGATCGACACCGTCGTACCCGCCAGAATCGCCGATTCAGCGATGTGTCATCAACCCGAGCTGCACATGTTCATGGCGGTACGCGCGCTATCGATGGGAGCGGGATACTCGGAATTCGAATCCGACGAGATAGCAAGCGCCGTCATGACGCGGCTCGGCTAGCTTTCCGTTGCAACCTTTCCTGACAGGATCTACATGACGACAATTACGCTGAAGCTCAACGAACCGATCGATGTCGCCCTTCGGCGATTCCGGCGTGACATCGAGAAAACCGGGTTGATTCGCGAGTTGCGCGCTCGCACCGGCTACGAGAAGCCCACGACGGAGCGCAAGCGGAAAAAAGCCAGCGCCGTGGCCAGACAGCGCCTGCAAGCGAAGCGCCTGCTGCCGCCCCGAAAAATGTATTAGGTTCTGTTTTTGCGAAGCAACGATGTCAATTCGCAGGCCGTCGTTTAGCCGGCCGCAGGTGGCCGATGAGAGCGTCGACGAAGTGAGCTTGGCGGCAGCGGCATCGGTCTCGGAATACTTTCGGGCACGTTACGTTGGCAAGCGTGGCTATTTGTGTCGCGTTGCCGACCTTCGCGGCGCAAACGGGTCTCGACACCGCGTACGGGCTTCATTGCGCGGCGCTGAGCTTCGGAAACCTCATCACTATGACAAGCCCGCCGTCTGCCGCATTGGACATGTGCAGTGTGCCGCCGTGACGGCGAACGAGGCGGTGAACGATGGCCAGGCCCAAGCCGCTGTGCGAGGTGCCGCCGCGAGCGGGATCGAGCCGGACAAACGGACGCAGCACGCGATCCAGATCAGGCTCGGATACGCCGGGCCCGTGGTCTCGCACCACGAGTTCGTAATGCTCGCCATGCGCTCGCGTGGCGATCTCCACGGGCGGCTCGCCGTAGGTGAGCGCATTTTCGACGAGGTTCGAGAGCATGCGGTCGATATCGACCGCAGGTAGCATGAAGTCGGGCCCCGCGTGAAGATCGAGCGTGACGAGCGCATCTCGGTGCGCGTCGCCGCTCGGACTCAGCGCGTCGGTGTAATCGCGACGGCAATGCGTGTCCACGCTGATCAGCGGCGAACCTTCGGGGATCTCGCGCGCAAAGTCGAGAAACTGCGTGATGACACGCGACATGGACTCGGTATCGCGCAGAAAACCCTCGCGATCGCCACGATCGGTCAGCAGGTCGGCCCGCACCTGCATGCGTGTGATCGGTGTGCGCAGGTCGTGCGCGATACTCGCCAGCATCACGGCGCGCTCGCGCTCGGCCACGGCCAGCTCGCCGGTCATGTCGTTAAAGTCGCCGATCAACTCGCGCAATTCGCGCGGCCCGCGCTTGCGCACGATGTTCAGGTGGTGGCCGGTGCGATGTTCGCGCGCGGCTGCGGCAAGATCGCGAATGGGGCGATTCAATTGCCAGGCAAGCACGACGGCAACCCCGATAGCGAACACCAGCGTCAACGCCAGCACCCCGGTGAAGCGGCTCACCGGCACCTCGGCTCGCGGCAGCACGATGCCACGTGTGCTGCCCGCGCGGAGCACGCGCAGCGTGCCGTCGTCGTCCATTGCCACGTGGGTGCCCGGCGGCAGCACGTGCCGCAATTGCCGTTCGATGGGCCCGTTCGTGTCGCCGCGAAAGCGCTGCGCGTCGGCGGCCGGCAGTTGCTTCAGGTCCACGAACGAAATACCGAGAATGTCCGCCACGGACCGCTCGCCGCCGCTGTCCTGCCCGCCCATGCTGGCGGCAGTTTCCACAACGCGCGAAATATGGAAGGCGGCGAGGCTCGCGCGCGTTCGCTCGATCAGCAGCAGCGACGTAAGATGAACCACCACCAGCAGGCCCACCGTGGTGATGACGAGCCGGCCGAACATCGTGTCAAGTGGATTCTTCATCGGCCGGGTTGTCGGGAATGAACATGTAGCCGATCCCGCGCACGGTTTGCAGCCGTCGGGGATTGGACGGGTCGTCCTCGATCAGGCGGCGCAGACGCCATACCGGCACGTCGATGCCGCGCTCGGTCACTTCGGCGTCCGGGCCGTGGAGCAATTCGATGAGCCGCGTACGCGAAAGCGTTTCCATGGGGTGCGAGGCCAGCACCTCGAGCAGCGCGTACTCGCCGCCAGTGAGCTTCACGGGCGTGCCTTCGCGCAGCAGCGTGCGCGTCGAGAAATCCAGTTCGAAGCGGCCGAACCGGCACGGGGTGGGCTTCTCCCGCACCGCCGTGGTTCTCGGTGGCCCTTGGCGGCGCAGCACTGCCTGGATGCGCGCGAGCAGTTCCTGTGGCATGAACGGCTTGCCCAGATAGTCGTCCGCCCCGAGTTCGAGCCCGAGCACGCGGTCAATGCCTTCGGCGCGCGCGGTCAGCATGATGACGGGAATCGTGTCGCCGCTCGCGCGCAGTTGCTTGAGCGCGGTGAGGCCATCCACGCCCGGCATCATCAAGTCCAGCACGATGATGGCCGGCCGTTCGCGCTCCAGCCGCCGCGCGAGATTCGTTGCGTCGTGCAGAACGGAGAACTCGATGCCGCGCTGCTGGAAGAACCTGCGCAGCAGGTCGCGCAGTTCCGCATCGTCGTCGACGAGCAGGACTTGCGGCGCGGCGTCGGGGATGGAAGGTGGGTGCATTTCAGGTATTCAGGGCGGCGTGAGGACGCAATGATGGTAGCCCGGATACGACCTGACTGGCTTTCGGAATATTACTGTGATTTGCGATCGCTGACGGAACCGGCACAAAAGTCGGGCCGCGCGGGTATTACGTACACCGAAAGCCCGATTCTCCTTTCCCTGTCGGGGCGCTTCACTGGACAGTAAGTTTCAGTAAGCACAAAAAAATGCGCCATCGGTAGCGTTACGCCTTGTCCAGCACCGGTACCGCCGAGGTACCTCTGAAGTGTCCGGTGCCGTCCCGTTCTCGCATCGCGCGACATCGCGATGCCCAAACAGGTCAAAGATGAAGACGCCCATTCTCCCGAACCACGCGCACCACCCCATGACGTGCAGGCCGCGCCAGCTGTTTGCCGCACTCTCGATACTTGCGATAGTCGGAACCGCCGGCTGCAACAGGCAGACCGGCGCCCCGGCCGGCGGCTCCGCCGCGCAGACCGCACAGGTAGGCGTGCTCTCCCTCGCACCGCAGCGCATCGTCGAAACCACCGAACTCGCCGGCCGCCTTTCCTCGCAGAAGGTCTCCGACGTGCGACCGCAGGTGAGCGGCATCATCCTCAAGCGCCTGTTCATGGAAGGCGGCGACGTGAAGGCGGGCCAGGTGCTCTACCAGATCGATCCGGCCACCTACCAGGCTGCCTACGATCAGGCGCGCGGCACGCTGGAAAACGCCCGCGCCACGCTGGCTTCGGCGAGGACGAAAGCGGACCGCTTCACCGAACTCGTGAAGATCAACGCCGTGAGCAAGCAGGACTACGACGATGCCGTCGCTGCGGTTCGCGAAGACGCCGCGAACGTCACGGCCGACGAGGCAGCGCTCGAATCCGCGCGCGTGAACCTCGAATACACGCGCGTGCGTGCGCCCATTTCCGGACGCATCGGCGCATCGACCGTGACGGAAGGCGCGCTCGTCACCTCGAACCAGACCACCGCGCTCGCCACCATCCAGGCGTTCGACCAGATGTACCTCGACGTCACGCGCCCCAGCACGGAATGGCTGAGGCTTCGCAAGGCCTTCGCTTCCGGGCGCCTGAAGAAGACAGGCAGCGACAGCGCCGCCGTCACGCTCGTGATGGAAGACGGTACCGAATATGCCCACCCCGGCGCGCTGCAGTTCTCCGGCGTCACGGTGGACGCCACCACGGGTTCGGTCACGCTGCGCAGTACGTTCCCGAACCCCGAACGCGAATTGCTGCCCGGCATGTTCGTGCGCGCCCGCCTGGAAGAAGGCGAGAACGACAACGCGATACTCGTACCGCAGATGGCCGTGACGCGCGCGTCAGACGGCAAGGCGAGCGTCTACGTCGTGGATGCGGCCGGCAACGCGCGGCAGGTGCAAGTCACGGCCGACAACGCATTCCGGGACCAATGGATCGTGACCTCAGGCCTGCACACCGGCGACCGCGTGATCGTGAACGGCCTGCAGAGCGTGCATGCGGGCGCGCCGGTCAAGGTGGCGGCCGATACGCCGCAGACGCAGGCGAACGCGGCATCCGCGGCACCCGCGACGGACACGGCCCCGACCGTGTCGGCACAACGCTAGGCGGAGAACGGCATGGCAGAGTTCTTCATCAAGCGTCCCATTCTCGCGTGGGTCATGGCCATCGTCATCATGCTGGTGGGCGCGGCGGCGGTCACGAGTCTTCCCGTCGCGCAGTACCCCACCATCGCGCCGCCCTCGGTGCAGGTGACGGCCACTTACCCCGGCGCCTCCGCCGACACCGTCGCGGCAACCGTGACCCAGGTGATCGAGCAGAAGCTGAGCGGCATCGACAACGTGCTGTACATGTCGTCCACGAGCAGTTCCGCCGGGCAGGCCACCATCACGCTGACGTTCAATCCCGGCACGAATCCCGACATCGCGCAGGTACAGGTGCAGAACAAGGTGACGCAGGCCACGCCTACCCTGCCCCAAACGGTGCAGGAGCAAGGTGTGCAGGTCGCGAAGGCGTCGACGAGCTTCCTCATGATCGTCGCGCTCTCGTCGCCGGGCGGCACCTGGAATTCGGTGGATCTCGGCAACATCATCGCGACCCGGATCGAAGATCCGCTCGCGCAGTTGAACGGCGTGGGCGACGTGACGCTGTTCGGCTCGCAGCACGCGATGCGCATCTGGCTCAACCCGGTGAAGCTGCACAGCTTCGGACTCACGCCCGCCGACGTGACCACGGCCATCACGAACCAGAACGTCGAGCTTTCCACGGGGCAGGTCGGCGGCTCGCCGGCAACGGATTCGCAGGCCATCAACGCGACCATCCGTTCGTCGAGTCTGCTGACGACCGCCGACCAGTTCGCCGGCATCCTGCTGCGCGTGAACAGCGACGGCTCGCGCGTGCTGCTGAGGGACGTGGCGCGCGTGGAGGTAGGCGGCGACAGCTACGACACCTCGTCGCGCCTGAACGGCAAGCCGGCATCCGCGCTCGCCATCAAGCTCGCCACCGGCGCCAACGCGCTGGACGCAGCCAACGCCGTGCGCGCGAAGCTCGCCGAGATCCAGCTGCAATTACCGAAGGACGTCGCGATCAGTTATCCGTACGACACCACGCCGTTCGTTCGCATCTCGATCGAAGAGGTCGTGAAGACGCTGTTCGAAGCGGTCGTACTGGTCTTCCTCGTGATGTACCTGTTCCTGCAGAACGTGCGCGCCACGCTGATTCCGACCATCGTGGTGCCCGTTGCGCTGCTCGGCACGTTCGGTGTGACGTCGATGATCGGTTTTTCGATCAACGTCCTCTCGATGTTCGCGATGGTGCTCGCCATCGGCCTGCTCGTGGACGACGCCATCGTGGTGGTGGAAAACGTCGAGCGCATCATGAGCGAGGAGAAGCTCGGCCCGAAGGAAGCCACGCACAAGGCGATGGGGCAGATTACCGGCGCCCTGGTCGGCGTGACCACCGTGCTCACCGCCGTCTTCATTCCGATGGCGTTCTTCGCGGGCTCCACGGGCGCGATCTACCGGCAGTTCTCCATCACCATCGTCTCGGCGATGCTGCTGTCGGTCATGCTCGCGCTTACGCTCACGCCGGCGCTGTGCGCCACGCTGCTCAAGCGCGCCGACGTGGAGCACCACGAAAAGCGCGGCTTCTTCGGCTGGTTCAACCGGTGGTTCGCCAAGAGCAATGCGGGTTACAGTTCCTCGCTCGCACGCGTGGTCGCGCGGCCCGCGCGTTACATGCTTCTCTACGGCGCGATCGCCGGCGTCGTGGCGCTGCTCTACGTCACGTTGCCCTCCTCGTTCCTGCCTGACGAAGACCAGGGCTACTTCATCGTGTCGATCAGCGCGCCCGCGGGCACGCCGGCCTCGCGCACGCTGAAGACGGTGGAGGCCGTGGAGCAGTACGTGCTGAAAGACGAGCCGGGCGTCAAGCAGGTCATCGCCATCAACGGCTTCAGCTTCAACGGCCAGGGGCAGAACAACGCCATCGCGTTCGTGACGCTCAAGGACTGGAGCCTGCGCGGTTCGCGCGACAGCGCGTCGGCCATCATCGCGCGCGCCAGCCAGCATTTCGCCGGCAATCGCGACGCGCGCATCTTCGTGCTGAATCCGCCCGCCATTCAGGAACTGGGTACGCAAAGCGGCCTCGACTTCGAGATAGAAGACCGCGGCGGCGCAGGCCACGACAAGCTGCTCGCGGTGCGCAACCAGTTTCTCGGCATGGCGTCGAAGGAACCGACGCTCGCGATGGTGCGCCCGTCCGGCCTTGAAGACACGCCGCAGCTGCAGGTGGACATCGACCGCGAAAAAGCCAACGCGCTGGGGCTTTCCATCTCCGACGTCAACGACACGCTGCAGACCGCGTTCGGTTCGTCCTACGTGAACAACTACATCGACACGGGGCGCGTGCAGAAAGTCTATGTGCAGTCGGACGCGCCGTATCGCATGATGCCTGCCGACCTCGGCGACTGGTATGTGAAGGCAGGCAGCAGTTCGTCGGGTTCGTCGTCCTCGTCGTCCTCGAGCACCACCACGAGCACGACAGGCTACGACGCCACGATGGTGCCCTTCTCGTCGTTCGCAAAGAGCCACTGGACGTTCGGGCCGCCACAGATCGAGCGCTACAACCGGCAGCTCGCCGCGGGCATGTCGGCCGCCACGCGGCCCGGCGTGAGCACCGGCGAGGCGATGACGGCAGTCGAACAGCTTGCGCACAAACTACCGCCCGGCTTCGCCGTGGAATGGACGGGCCAGTCGTATCAGGAGAAGCAGGCCGGCTCGCAAGCCACGGTGCTCTATGCGATCTCGCTCGTCGTCGTGTTCCTGTGCCTTGCGGGCCTCTACGAAAGCTGGTCGATTCCGCTTGCGGTGCTGCTCGTCGTGCCGCTCGGTGTGCTGGGCGCGTTACTGGCCGCTCACGGGCGCGGGCTTTCGAACGACATCTACTTCAAGGTGGGGCTGCTGGCCACTATCGGTCTGTCCACGAAGAACGCCATCCTGATCGTCGAGTTCGCGAAGGATCTGCAGGCGCAGGGGCACAGCCTCGTGGACGCCGTACTCGAAGCCGCCCACATGCGGCTGCGCCCCATTCTCATGACTTCGCTCGCGTTCGTGTTCGGCGTGCTGCCGCTCGTCATCAGTACGGGGGCCGGCGCCGGCGCACGCCACGCCATCGGCACCGGCGTGACGGGCGGCATGATCGCGGCCACGGTGCTCGCCATCTTCTTCGTACCGGTCTTCTTCGTCGTGGTGCGCAGACTGTTCAACGAACACGGTCACACCACGGACACCGCCGACATCAACGAGGGCAACGCATG
The DNA here is from genome assembly GCF_016586105.1 of Burkholderia sp. E168m15. Taxonomy (NCBI): domain Bacteria; kingdom Pseudomonadati; phylum Pseudomonadota; class Betaproteobacteria; order Burkholderiales; family Burkholderiaceae; genus Burkholderia; species Burkholderia sp. E168m15. Next base: position 18,689 of record NZ_BCPO01000194.1, on the reverse strand, counting down.
AAACGCACACTGATCGCCCTTGTTTGCACGGGCGTGCTGGCAGGCTGCACGCTGGACCCGACGTACCAAAGGCCGGCCGCACCGGTCGACGACACCTGGTCCACCGTGCCCGCGCTGGCGCAGCCGAAGGCCGCGCAGAGCACGGCTGCGGCACCGCCGGGAGCCGACCTCGGCTGGCGCGATTTCTTCAAGGACCCGCGACTGCAAAAGCTGATCGAACTCGCGCTCGCGAACAACCGCGACATGCGCGTGGCCGCGCTCAACGTGGCGCAGTACGAAGCGCAGTACCGCATTGCGCGCGCCAACGTCGGACCGGCCATCAACGCATCCGGCTCGGTCACGCGCGAACGCGTGGCCGGCTCCACGAGCGCATACAGTTCGAGCAGCGCGAGCGTGGGCCTCACATCGTGGGAAATCGACTTCTTCGGCCGCCTGCGCAGCCTCAAGCGTCAGGCGCTGGAGCAGTACCTCGCCACGGACGCCGCGCGCACCAGCACGCAGATCAGCCTGATCGCGACCGTCGCCACCGACTATCTGCAACTGCTCTCCGACGAGACGTCGTTGCAGATCGCGCAGAACACCGTGGATGCGGACCAGCACACCTACGACCTCACGGTGAGCATGATGAAAATGGGCAGCGCGTCGCTGCAGGACGTGCGCCAGGCTGAAAATTCGCTGGCGAGCGCGCGGTCGAGTCTCGCCTCGTACACGCGTGCGGTCGCGCAGGACCGCAACGACCTGGTGGCCGAAATCGGTGCGCCGCTGCCCGACGATCTGCCGCAAGGCCCTTCGTTGATGGAAAGCGAGAACACGTTCGCGGACATCGGCGAAGGCGTGCCGTCGGACCTGCTCGCGCGCCGGCCCGACATCGTCGAAGCCGAGCACACGCTCAAGGCCGCCAACGCCAACATCGGCGCGGCGCGCGCCGCGTTCTTTCCGAAGATCGAGCTGACGGCTTCCGCGGGCACCACGAGCGGCAGCCTCTCGAACCTGTTCAAGGCGGGCACGGGGGCGTGGACGTTTGCGCCGTCCATTTCGGTGCCCATCTTCGACTTCGGCTACAACCGCGCCACGCTGGACGTGGCGAAGGTCGAGAAGGACATCGACATCGCCAACTACGAAAAGGCCATCCAGACGGCGTTCAAGGAAGTGTCGAATGCACTCGCGGGACGCACCACGTACGTCACCCAGGTAGCCGCGGACCGCGACTACGTCAACTCCGCGCAGCAGTACTACGACCTCGCGCAGGCACGCTACCGCAGCGGCACCGACAGCTTCCTGACCCTGCTCGACGCGCAGCGCACGCTCTACGCCGCGCAACAGCAACTGGTCACGGACATGCTCGCCAAGCAGTCCAATCTCATCACGCTGTACAAGGTGCTGGGCGGCGGCTGGCGGGAAACGAGCGCGGTGGCGCAGCGGTAGCCTCCGTACGCCCGTGAACGACGCGCTTTCCCACATCACGGGCGTCTTGCTATTGATGCTCCGTTCCCCCACGACGGGCTGCTGGAAACAGCCGTGCGCACGACGGATCGCACGCGGTTCTCACGAAAGAGCAGCGTACGGAGGCGTCGCCGGCCCTGTCGCTGATCACCGATGCACTGCGCCATCGACGCTGGCGCAGCGTCTCCCCCGCTCTATCGCGCGCCGCCCCGTCGCCACGGTGCGCCCGGCCCGATCGCACCGGCACGCCGGGCGACACGCTCCACCCGACGTCCCGGTGATAAGCTCGGCATCGACGCGCCGTCGCGCATCCCGTCACCCGACCAACCCTACGCCTCCCGCGAGTCCGCCCATGCCCATCGCTCCTGCTGTCGTCTCCGCCTTCACGCCCACCGGCAAGCTTCGCGCATCGATCAACCTCGGCAACCCGATCCTCGCGAACCGCGACCCGGTAACGGGCGAACCGTTCGGCGTATCGATCGACCTCGCCCGTGCCTTCGCCGAGCGCCTGTCGGCCGACCTGGAACTCGTCGTGTTCGACGCCGCCGGCAAATCGGTGCAGGCGCTGACCGACGAGCGCGCCGATTTCGGCTTCTTCGCGGTCGATCCGCTGCGCGGCGAAACGGTCGCGTTCACCGCGCCGTACGTGCTGATCGAAGGCTTCTATCTCGTGCCGGATGCATCGCCGATCCGCACCAACGCGGACGTCGACCAGCCGCACAACCGCGTGGCCGTCGGCAAGGGCAGCGCGTACGACCTGTTCCTCACCCGCGAACTGAAAGCCGCGCAGATCGTGCGTGCGCCGACGTCGCAAGCCGTCGTGCCGACGTTCGTCGAGCAGCAGCTGGAAGTGGCGGCCGGCGTGAAGCAGCAGCTCGAAACCGACGCCGCGAAAACGCCCGGCCTGCGCCTGCTCGACGAGCGCTTCATGGTGATCCGGCAGGCGATGGGCGTGCCGAAGAGCCGCGGCGACGCGGCCGCCGCGGCACTGGCCGCGTTCGTCGAAGACATGAAGGCGTCGGGCTTCGTCGCCGATTCGCTGCGCCGGCACGGCATCACGGGCGCATCGGTCGCGCCGGCGGGCTGATCGACAACCGCGCCGAAACCGGTACGGCCCGGACAATCGGGCCGTGTCGCCGATCAGCGCTGTGCCGCGAGCGCTTCGGTGATCGCGAGGAATCGCGCGATATCGTCCGGCGCATGACAATGGAGCGGCGAGATCCGCACCGCGCCGGCGAGCCCGAACGATTTCAGCATCCGGCCCGAGTACAGGCTCGACGCAACGCGCTCGTAGACGATCACACCGTGCTTCTCGTATTCCCGCACCGCCTGCGTCGGTTCGAGATGCGCGAAGCCGATCCCGACGATCAGGTCGCGCTGCGTCAGGTCGTCATGATCCCAGTAGACGTCGACGCCGTCGATCGCGCGCAAGCCGTCGAGCAACGCGGCGAGCAGCGCGCGTTCATGCAGCTCGATCCGGTGCATGCCCTCGACAAACAGCGTGCGCCGGTCGTCGGAATCGGTGAAATACCGGCCGATCCACGCCACGTAATCGACAATCGACGATACGACCGCAAATTGCGCGGGCGCCGGGCTCCCGAGTTCCCATACGCCGTTCTCCTTCGCGGCGAGCCGGTGATGCGGCAGCGCGGCCGCACGCGGCGACAGCCACGACATGCCCGAGCCGCGGCATCCGAAATACTTGTACGGCGCGAAGTTGATCCCGTCGACCGGCGTGCGCTGCAGGTCGATGACCCCGTGCGGCGCATGCTGGACCGCGTCGACGACGATGAACAGATCGGGCTTCTTCTCTCTCGCCCGCGCGACGATCGTCTCGATGTCGAATTTCGCACCGGAGATGTTCGACGCCGCCATCACGCTGAGCAGCGCGGTATCGGCGTCGACCAGCGCCACGATCGCGTCGACGTCCACGCCACCGGTCTCAGGATTGCTCGGCGCGATGCGCAGCGTCTTGCCGGTCCGTTCCGCGTAAACCGTCATTGCATCGTAGGACGACGGGTGCTCGAGCACGGTCGTCACCGCGTTGGTGCCCGGCACGTTCTCCATGATCGCGCGCACCATGTCGAACATCGCGCCCGATGCGGTCAGCGACGCATACACGGTGCCGCCCTGCGCGTTCAGGATCGTGCGAACGTCGTCCTCGCCGCGCGACTGGATCGCCTGCAGATCGAGCGCCCGCGCATGGATACGCTCCGGGCAATCGGGCAGCGCATCGACCCGCGCGTACGCGTCGACTGCCGCCTTCAACCGGAACGACCCGCCCGCGTTGTCGAAGAACAACCGCTCGCGGCCGTCGACGTCGCGATCGACGTGATGAAAGTGCGACTTGATCTGCTGCATCAACGCGTCGGGAAAAAGTGCGCCATGGGGACTGCTCATCTTCGATGCTCCTGTTTGCTTCGGAATGTTGTGCGGTGCATGCATGGCGGCGTTCAGCCGCGCAGCGATTCGACGTACGCGCGGCCCTTTTCCGCGTCGTACCGGCCTTCCCATTTCGCGATGACGAGCGGCGCCAGCGCATTGCCGACGACGTTCAGCGCGGTGCGGCCCATGTCCATGATCCGGTCGACGCCGGCAATGAACGCGAGCCCTTCGAGCGGCAATCCCGCGCTCGCGAGCGTCGCGAGCATGATCACGAACATGAAGCCCGGCACACCGGCGGCGCCCTTCGACGTGACGACCATGGTCAGCGTCAGCAGCACCTGCTGCTGCCAGCCGAGGTGCACGCCATACAGCTGCGCGACGAACAGCGTGCCGATGCCGAGATAGATCGACGCGCCGTCGAGGTTGAACGTGTAGCCGGTCGGCACCACGAACGTCGTGATGCTCTTCGGCACGCCGTAGTCCTCCATCTTCTTCATCAGTTGCGGCAGCACGGTCGCCGAACTGCAGGTCGAGAACGCGATGATCAGTTCGTCCTTGATCACGCGCAGCAGTGTCAGGATGCGGAACCCGAACAGCCGCGCGGTCACGCCGAGCACGGCGATCGCGAACAGCAGGATCGCGAAGTAAGTGACGGCGACGAGTTTCAGCAGCGGCAGCAGCGATCCGAAGCCGAAACTTGAAACGGTCACCGCGATCAGCGCGCACACGCCGACCGGCGCATAGCGCATCACCATGTTCGTCACTTTGAACATCGCGTCGGCGACGCCCTTGAGCATCGCGAGCACCGGCTTGCGATGCTCTTCCGGCACGGACTGCAGCCCGAGCCCGAACAGCAGCGAGAAAAAGATCACCGGCAGCAGGTCGCCCTTGGCCATCGACGCGACGATGTTGTCCGGGATGATGCCGAGCACCAGCGCCATCAGCCCGTGGTGCGCCTGCTGCACCTGTTGCGTGGTCTGCTGGTAACGGGAAATGTCGGTGTGCCCGAGTTGCGACATGTCGGTGCCGACGCCCGGCTGCAACACGTTGCCGATCACGAGCCCGAGCACGATCGCGATCGTCGTGATCACCTCGAAATAGAGCAGCGTCTTGATGCCGAGGCGTCCGAGCGACTTGCCGTCGCCCACGCCGGCGATGCCGATCACCATGCTCGTGAATACGATCGGCACGACGATCATCCGCACCAGCTTGATGAAGATGTCGCCGGCCGGCTGCAGCACCCCGGACACGGCCGTGTCGCGCAGTTGCGGAAACCGGTTCAGCACGAGCCCGGTCGCGATGCCGATGACGAGGCCGATGAGGATCTGCCACGCGAGCCCGACGCGCGGCTTGCGGGCCGCGCCGACGACGGGCGGGGAGTCGATGACGGTGTCCATGCAATCTCCAGAGAATGGGGGGTCGATTGAACGCTGGGTGCGATGCGGCGCGTTTTCTGATGAACGCACTCGCCAGGCGACGCAACGGGAGCACCTTAAACAGCCTAAATATGTAAAAAAAGCGATTTTTTGACATGAGAACATATCGCTTTTCTTCATCTATCGAGTGAGACGCGATGCTGACGTTCAAGCAGATGGAAGCGCTGTACTGGATCGTGCAGCTCGGCTCGTTCGACGCGGCCGCGACGCGCCTGAACACGACGCAGTCGGCCGTATCGAAGCGCATCCAGGAGCTCGAACGCGCGTTCGACCTCACCGTGTTCGATCGCGCGCATCGCAGCGCGCGGCTCACCGACAAGGGCGCGGAGCTGTTCGACCATGCGAAGGCATTGCTCGAACAGCGCGACCGCGTGGTCGAGCGGATGAGTTCGAAGGAAGCGCTGGTGCGGCATGTCCGGATCGGCGTGACCGAACTGACCGCGCTGACGTGGCTGCCGCGCCTGATCGCGGCGATCCAGGCCGCCTATCCGCGCGTGCACGTGGAGGCCGAGGTGGACCTGACCGCGACGCTGCGCGACCGGCTCGCGGCCGACACGATCGATCTGATCGTGGTCCCGCAGATTCATGCGACGGACGCGTTCACGGCGACGGTGGTCGGCGAGGTCGACAACGCGTGGATGTGCGCGGCCGGATTTATGCCGACGTCCCGCGCCGCCCTTGCGTTGACGGAGATCGCGCGGTTTCCGCTGATCCTGCAGGGGAACCTGTCGGGCACCGGGCATCTGTACACGCGCTTTCTGCAGGAACACGGCGTCGCGACTCAGCGCGTGCTGTCGAGCAACAGCCTGCTCGCGCAGATCGGCCTGACGCTGTCGGGCCTGGGCATCAGCTATCTGCCGAAGGCGTGCGTAGCGCACCTCGTCGCTTGCGACGCGCTGGAGATCGTGCGCACGCAGCCGGCGCTGCCGCCGGTTCGCTACGTCGCGCTGCACCGGGCCGAACGCGCTCATTCGCTGACCGCCGAGATCGTCCGGCTCGCGGAGCAAGCGTGCGATTTCAGCACGAGCCTGCTGGACCCGCGGGCGCACGACTAGCGCCTGTTCACGGTGGCGCGGCATCCCGGCACCACAACATCGTCGGTGGTGCAGAACAGTGGCGAAATGGCGCGGCGCAGGTTACCGCCATCCGGCGCCCGTCGAACAGGCAATGTGCTGCGTCGCACCAATCCTCACCCGGTTGCGCCGGCGCACGGGCAGGCAGCGCCACCCCCGCCATCACCGTCGCCCCATCGGCCATGATCCGGCGCTAGCGCAAACCCGAACCCGGTTGCACTGTTCAGCGCGATTCTGGTCCTGTATCGTCCTTCCATCCCCGATTGCGAAACCGCTGCATGGGAGGCTTACGATGCGAAAAAAGAATGCTGCAGCCGTCTGGATCCTGGTCGCGATGGCGGCAGGCATCGCGATCGGCTACATGGTCTTCACGAGCTTTCCGGACAAGAAGGCCGCCGCCGAAGTCGCCGGATACATCTCGCTCGTCTCGGACGTATTTCTGCGCCTGATCAAGATGGTGATCGGGCCGCTCGTCTTCTCCACGCTGGTCGTCGGCATCGCGCACATGGGCGACGCGGCCTCGGTCGGGCGCGTATTCGCGAAATCGATCACCTGGTTCATCACCGCGTCGCTGGTCTCGCTGCTGCTCGGGCTGCTGATGGCGAACCTGCTGCGGCCCGGTGACAATCTCGGCCTGCCGCTGCCGGACATCGGCGCATCGGCGAACCTCGCGACATCCAAGTTCACGCTGAAGGATTTCGTCGGCCACATGGTGCCGAGGTCGTTCGCCGAGGCGATGGCGAACAACGAGATCCTGCAGATCGTCGTGTTCTCGATGTTCTTCGGCGTCGCGCTCGCCGCGCTCGGCGAGCGTGGCAAGATCCTCATCGCCGCGATCGACCAGCTGTCGCACGTGATGCTGAAGATCACCGGCTACGTGATGAAGCTCGCGCCGCTCGCGGTGATGGCCGCGATGGCCGCGACCGTCGCGGTCAACGGGCTATCGGTACTGCTGAAGTTCGCGGTGTTCATGGGCGACTTCTACGTCAGCCTGTTCCTGCTCTGGGCGTTACTCGTGTGTGCGGGGCTGGTGTTCCTCGGGCCGCGGGTGTTCAAGCTGCTGGTGCTGATCAAGGAAGCGTTCATGCTGTCGTTCGCGACGGCCAGCTCCGAAGCCGCGTACCCGAAGATCCTCGACGCGCTCGACCGCTTCGGCGTGAAGCGCAAGATCTCGAGCTTCGTGATGCCGATGGGCTATTCGTTCAACCTCGACGGCTCGATGATGTACTGCACGTTCGCGTCGCTGTTCATCGCGCAGGCGTACAACATGCACCTGTCGCTCGGCACGCAGATCACGATGCTGCTGGTACTGATGCTCACGTCGAAGGGAATGGCCGGCGTGCCGCGTGCGTCGCTCGTCGTGATCGCGGCCACCCTGCACCAGTTCGGGCTGCCGGAGGCAGGGCTGCTGCTGATTCTCGGCGTCGACACGTTCCTCGACATGGGCCGCTCGGCCACCAATGCGGTGGGCAATTCGATCGCGAGCGCGGTGGTCGCGAAATGGGAAGGCCAGCTCCTGCCGGAAGCGGAAGCCGAAGCCAACGCTGCGCGCATCGAAGCGGAACAGGAAGCGACGATCGCACATCCGACGGAAGTCTGACGGAGGCCCGGCGATGAAGATGCAGCGATTCTGGCGTGCGCTCGCGCTCGCGGGCCTGCTTGCGACGGGCGCGGCCGCGCGTGCGGACGATGCGCCGTCGACGCCGCCGCGCGTCGAGCCGTTCGCGCCGGCCCAACTGACCGGCACGCTCGCGAAGGTGCGCAGCAGCGGCACGATCGCGCTCGGCTATCGCGACGCGTCGATCCCGTTTTCGTACCTGAATGCGCGCAACCAGCCGATCGGCTATTCGATCGAGCTGTGCAAGGCGCTCGTGGCGTCGATCGAGGATGCGATCAACCAGAGCCTGACGATCCGCTGGGTGCCGGTCACGTCCGACAACCGCATCGACGCGGTGGTCAGCGGCAAGGTCGACCTGGAATGCGGCTCAACGACCAGCAACCTTGAGCGCCAGAAACGCGTGGCGTTCTCGCCGATCTTCTTCGTGGCCGGCACGAAGGTGATGGTGAAACGCGGCGCGCCGATCCGCTCGTTCCGCGATCTCGCGGGCAAGAAAGTCGCGGTGACGGCCGGCACGACCAACGAGAAGGCGCTGCGCGACCTGAATGACAAGTTCCGGCTCGGGGTCCAGCTACAGGTGGTGCCGGACCATGCGCAAGGCTTCGCGCTCGTCGCGAACGGCAGTGCCGACGCGTTCGCGACGGACGACGTGTTGCTGTACGGCCTGATCGCCGAGAATGCGAGCAAGGGCGGCCAGTACGACGTGGTGGGCGATTTTCTATCGTACGACCCGTACGGCATCATGTTCCGCAAGGACGATCCGCAACTCGCGCAGATCGTGAAAAGCACGTTCCAGGAATTGGCCGCCGACGGCGAGATCGCACGTCAGTACAAGCGCTGGTTCCTGCGCCCGCTTCCGTCCGGCTTGAGTCTGAACCTGCCGATGAGCCCTCAGCTGGAAACCATCATCGAGGCGATCGGCGTCAACGCGAATTGAGCGCGGCGCCATCGTCGACATGAAGGACGAGACGAGAACGGCCCCGATGCCTCACCAGGCATCGGGGCCGCTCGCCGGATGCGACGCGTTCAGCCGACCCGCGCCGCGCCCTGCTGCTCCGCTTCGGCGTCTTCGCTGGCCGCTCGGGCCAGCACCGGCTTCAGCGCTTGCCCGGTATGGCTGGCCTTCACCTGCACGAGCCCTTCCGGCGCCGCCGCCGCGACGATCGTGCCGCCGCCCACGCCGCCTTCGGGCCCGAGATCGATGATCCAGTCGGCTTCGGCGATCACGTCGAGATCGTGCTCGATCACGACGACGCTATGCCCGGCATCCACCAGCCGGTGCAGCACGCGGATCAGCTTCGCGACGTCGGCCATATGCAGGCCGACCGTCGGCTCGTCGAGCACGTACAGCGTGTGCGGCACCTTCTGGCCGCGCCGCGTGATGTCGTCGCGCACCTTCGTCAGCTCGGTGACGAGCTTGATGCGCTGCGCCTCGCCGCCGGACAGCGTCGGCGACGGCTGGCCGAGCGTCAGATAGCCGAGCCCGACGTCCTTCATCAGCTGCAGCGGATGCGCGATGTTCGAGATCGGCGCGAAGAACTCGACCGCCTCGTCGATCTCCATCGTCAGCACGTCGCCGATGTTCCGGCCGCGCCACGTGACGGCGAGCGTTTCCGGATTGAAGCGCTGCCCGTGGCACACGTCGCACGGCACCTTCACGTCCGGCAGGAAGCTCATGCCGATCGTGCGCACGCCCTGCCCTTCGCACGCGGGGCAGCGCCCGTCGCCGGTATTGAACGAGAAACGCGACGCCGTATAGCCGCGTGCGCGCGCTTCGAGCGTATCGGCGAACAGCTTGCGGATCGTGTCCCACACGCCGATATAGGTGGCCGGGCACGAACGCGGCGTCTTGCCGATCGGCGTCTGGTCGACTTCGAGCACGCGATCGATCTGCTCCCAGCCGCTCAGCGACTCGCAACCTTGCCACGCATGCGTGACGTTCAGCGACGGCCGCGGTGCGCTGCGCGCGAGCACGCTCGAACGACGGTTGGTGGCCGGCGCGTCCTGCTGCGCGGCCTTGCGCGCACGCCGCGTGGCGGGCGACGACAGCACCGAGCGGCCGACCGCGTCCAGCAGGTTCGTCATCAGCACGTCGCGCGCGAGCGTCGACTTGCCCGAACCGCTGACGCCCGTGACCGCGACGAGCCGCGCGAGCGGAATGCCGACCGTGACGTCGCGCAGGTTGTGCAGCTGCGCGCCATGCACGGTCAGCCAGGCTTCCGGCACGGCTTCACCGCCCTTCTTGCCCGGCAGGCTCACGCTGCGGCGCGGTTGCAGCGGGTGCGTCATCGGCTGCGCGAGCAGGCGCCCCGTCACCGAATCGGCCCGCGCGGCGAGATCGGCCACCGCGCCTTGCGCGACCAGCGTGCCGCCGCGCTTGCCGGCGCCCGGGCCGACGTCGATGATGTGATCCGCGCGGCGGATCGTGTCCTCGTCATGCTCGACGACGACGAGTGTATTGCCCTTGTCGCCGAGCTTGCGCAATGCATCCAGCAGGATCTGGTTGTCGCGCGGATGCAGGCCGATGGTCGGCTCGTCGAGCACGTAGCACACGCCCTGCAGGTTGCTGCCGAGCTGCGCGGCCAGCCGGATGCGCTGCGCTTCGCCGCCCGACAGGCTCGGCGCCGCACGGTCGAGGCTCAGGTAGCCAAGCCCGACCTCCTCGAGAAACGCGAGGCGGCTGCCGATCTCGCTGACGATGTCGCGCGCGATCTGCGCGTCGCGCCCGGTGAGTTCCAGCGCGTCGATCCAGCGGCGCGTGTCCGACACCGTCCACTGCGCGACCTCGACGATCGGATGCGCGTCGAACGTGACCGCGCGTGCGGACGGGTTCAGCCGCGTGCCGTGGCAATCCGGGCACGGCTCGTTGCCGACGCCTTCCGGCTCCTGCTCGTCCGACGGCAAGGTCTGTTCGCGGCCGCGATCGTCGCCGGCGAGCACCGTGTCGTCGTACGCGGCGCGCTGCTCGCGGGTGAGCGTGACGCCAGTGCCGACGCAGGTCGTGCACCAGCCGTGCTTGCTGTTGTACGAGAACATCCGCGGGTCGAGCTCCGGATAGCTCGTGCCGCATACCGGGCACGCGCGCTTCACCGACAGCACCTTGACCGCGCCGACCTGCGCGGTCGAATGATCGTTCTGCATCGCGTGGTGCAGCCCGTCGAGCGGCGCGAGCAGGTGCATCACGCCCTTGCCGAGCTCGAGCGTCTCGTCGAGCCTGCGCCGCAACTCGGCTTCGTTGTCCGGCGACACGACGATATCGGCCACCGGCAATTCGATCGTGTGCTCGCGGAAGCGGTCGAGCTTCGGCCACGGATCGACCGTGACGAATTCGCCGTCGACGCGCAAATGCGTGCTGCCGCGCGCCTTCGCCCACTTCGCGAGATCGGTATACACACCCTTGCGATTGACGACGAGCGGCGCGAGCAGCCCGACGTGTTCGCCGCGATGATCGCGCAGCAGTTGCGCGGCGATCGATTCGACGGATTGCGACGTGACCGGTGTGCCGTCGTGGATGCAATGCTGCAGACCGAGCTTCACGTACAGCAGCCGCAGGAAATGCCACACTTCGGACGTGGTCGCGACCGTGCTCTTGCGCCCGCCGCGCGACAGCCGCTGCTCGATCGCGACGGTCGGCGGAATGCCGTACACCGCGTCGACCTCGGGGCGGCCGGCCGGCTGCACGATCGAGCGCGCATACGCGTTCAGCGATTCGAGGTAGCGGCGCTGGCCTTCGTGGAACAGGATGTCGAACGCGAGCGTCGACTTGCCGGAACCCGACACGCCGGTGATCACGTTGAACTTGCCGTGCGGGATGTCGACGTCGAGCGACTTCAGGTTGTGCTCGCGCGCGTTGACGATCCGCACGACGTCCTCGCCTTCGATCGCACGGCGCGCGCGTGCCGCGTTCAGCGCGGCCTGCAGCGGCACGCCTTCGTCGGCAGCCGCGGCTGCGCCCTCCATCTCGCGGTCGTACTGCAGCAGCGCCACGCCGGTATGCGATTCGGCGCAGGCCTTCACGTCGTCGGGCGTGCCCGCGCACAGCACCAGGCCGCCGCCGTCGCCGCCTTCCGGGCCGAGATCGATCAGCCAGTCGGCCGCGCGGATCACGTCGAGATTGTGCTCGATCACGATCAGCGAATGGCCGGCCGCGAGCAGCTTGCCGAACGCCTGCATCAGCTTCGCGATGTCGTCGAAGTGCAGCCCGGTGGTCGGCTCGTCGAACATGAACAACTTCGCGCGGGCGATGCGCGCCTCTTCCGTCGCGACCCGGCGCCCGTTGGTCGCCGCCGCGGATTCGGCGAGGAAGCCGGCGAGCTTCAGGCGCTGCGCTTCGCCGCCCGACAGCGTCGGCACCGGCTGGCCCAGCTTCACGTATTCGAGGCCGACGTCGACGATCGGCTGCAGCACGCGCAGCACCTCGGCATCGGTTGCGAAGAACGCAGCCGCCTCGCTGACGGTGAGATCGAGCACATCGGCGATGTTCAGCGCGCGGCCGTCGCGCTCGATACGCACTTCGAGAATCTCAGCGCGGTAGCGGCTGCCGTCGCAATCCGGGCAACGCAGGTAGACGTCGCTCAGGAACTGCATTTCGATGTGTTCGAAGCCCGAGCCGCCGCAGGTCGGGCAACGGCCGTCGCCCGAGTTGAAGCTGAACGTGCCGGCGCCGTAGCCGCGTTGCAGCGCGAGCGGCGCCTTCGCGAACAGCTTGCGGATTTCGTCGAACGCGCCGACGTAGCTCGCCGGGTTCGAGCGCGTGGTCTTGCCGATCGGCGACTGGTCGACGAACACGACGTCGCCGACCTGGTCGGCGCCCGTGAGGCTGCGGAACGCGCCCGGCGATTCGGTCGCCTTGCCGTGATGGCGCGCCATCGCCGGATACAGCACGTCCTGCAGCAGCGTGGATTTGCCGGAGCCGGATACGCCCGTCACGCACACCAGCCGCTGCAGCGGGATCTCGACCGTGACGTCGCGCAGGTTGTGCTCGGTCGCGCCTTCGAGCACGATGCGCGGCGTGTTCGCGTCGACCACGCGGCGTGCCCAGTTCGACGCATGCGCGACCTGCTTGCGGCCGCCGAGATACTCGCCCGTCAGCGTGTGCGCCGAGCGGATGTCGCCGGGCGTGCCGTCGTACACGATCGTGCCGCCGCGCTCGCCCGGGCCGGGGCCCATGTCGATCAATCGATCGGCCGCGAGCATCACCGACGGATCGTGCTCGACGACGACCAGCGTGTTGCCCGCGTCGCGCAGCCGCTGCATCGCCTCGACGATCCGCGTGAGATCGCGCGGATGCAGCCCGATGCTCGGTTCGTCGAGCACGAACAGGGTTTTCGTGAGCGACGTGCCGAGCGCCGTCGTCAGGTTGATCCGCTGCACCTCGCCGCCCGACAGCGTGCGGCTTTGCCGGTCGAGCGTCAGGTAGCCGAGCCCGACGTCGCACAGGTATTTCAGGCGCGTGCGCACCTCGGCGAGCAGCAGCTTCAATGCGTCGTCGAGCAGCGCGCTCGGCAGCACGATGTCGTCGAAGAAGCGCCGGATGCGCTCGATCGGCAGCAGCATCAGGTCGTGCACGGTCAGGCCCGGCAGCGCTTCGAGCTGCGCGCGGCTCCAGTCGACGCCGCGCGGCATGAAGCGGTCGGCCGGCGCGAGCACGGCGTCGGCATTCTCTTTCGAGCCGAGCCGCCATTGCAGTGACTCCGTTTTCAGGCGCGCGCCGCCGCACACGTCGCACGGCGTGTAGCTGCGGTATTTCGACAGCAGCACGCGGATGTGCATCTTGTACGCTTTCGATTCGAGGTAGCCGAAGAAGCGCTTCACGCCGTACCACTGGCTCTGCCACTTGCCGTTCCAGTCCGGCGAACCGTTGACGACCCAGTCGCGCTCGGCGTCCGTCAGCTCGGACCACGCCACGTCGCGCCGGATGCCGGCCTTCGCCGCGTAGCGCATCAGGTCGTCCTGGCACTCTTTCCACGCGGGCGTCTGCATCGGCTTGATCGCGCCGCCGCGCAGCGTCTTGCGCGCGTCGGGAATCACGAGGCCGAGATCGACGCCGATCACGCGGCCGAAGCCGCGGCAGGTCTCGCACGCGCCGTACGCCGAGTTGAACGAGAACAGCGCCGCCTGCGGCTCCGCGTAGCGCAGGTCGCTGTCGGGATCGTGGAGCCCGGTGGAAAAGCGCCAGATCAACGGCTCGGCCGTTGCGTTTTCCGCTTCCGCGGCCAGCACGTACACGTTCACGCGGCCGCCGCCGCGCTTCAGCGACGCCTCGATCGCCTCCACCACCCGCGCCTTGTCGGCCTGCTGCACGCGAAAGCGGTCGGCCACCACGTCGAGCATCTTGCGCGGCCCGGTGGGCGACGCGACCTCGCGCTGCGCCTGCACGCGCGTGTAGCCGCTCGCCGACAGCCACTGCGCGATTTCCTCGTCGGACACCGCCTCCGGCAATTCGACCGGGAACGTGACGACGACGCGCGGATCGTCCGCCTGCGTGCGCGCGACGAGTTCCGCGTAGATCGTCTCCGGCGTGTCGTGCCGCACCTGCCGCGCGGTCTTGCGGTCGAACAGCTCGGCCGCGCGCGCGTACAGCAGCTTCAGGTGGTCGTTCAGCTCGGTCATCGTGCCGACGGTCGACCGCGAACTCCGAACCGGGTTGGTCTGGTCGATCGCGATCGCGGGCGGCACGCCGTCGACACGCTCGACCTGCGGGCGATCCATCCGGTCGAGGAACTGCCGCGCGTACGCGCTGAAGGTTTCGACGTAGCGCCGCTGGCCTTCCGCGTACAGCGTGTCGAACACGAGACTCGACTTGCCGGAGCCCGACGGGCCGGTCACGACCGTCATTTCACCGGTACGCAGGTCGAGATCGAGATTCTTGAGGTTGTGCTGACGTGCTCCGCGAATGCGGATCAGATTGCTGGATGACAATTTGCCTGCCCGTCTGAATGAGTTAGCCGGAATTCACGGTGCCGGAACGCTGCGGCGGATGCCCGCAGGCGCGGCGCACGTGCCGCAAGGGTTGGACCTGTGCGGCTCGAGTTCGACGGGTACTATACTGTATATTCATACAGTTTTCCATGACGACCCTGCGGGCTTCATGGGCAGGCGGCCGGGGATTCCCCGTCGGCATCGGCTATCCGGAAATCGCGCGCCTGCGATGCGCGGACGAAACAGCGCGCGGCTTCAGTGACGCGCCGCCCTGCACTAACCGCGCTTGCGCAGCGGGTCCAGCAAGCCTCTCAGGCCGTTGTGGTCGATTTCGTGCATCAGCGCGAGCTGCCGGCCGAGTTCGCCGCGCGGAAACCCTTCGCGGGCCAGCCAGTTGAGATAGTTGCCGGGTAGGTCGGCAAGAAGCCGGTCCTTGTATTTACCGAAGGGCATGGTGACGGTAACGAGGCATTCGAGGTCGGGGGATCGCATGCGGGTATTGTGCACGGCTTTCCGCTTCCGCCGCATGCAGGCCGATCAGGGTCGACCGACGGTTGTAAGACCGCCTCGTCGCGCGTGCCGAAAGCGGACCGCCGCCCCGCTTCCCGCCTGCTAGACTGAAATTTCCCCCTGCAAACCCTGGAGGGAATCATGATGTCCATCTATGTCGTGAAGACCGGCGAGCAGTTCCTCTGCACCGCCGAGGACGGCGATATCGGCATGGCGCCGGCCATCGAGGATGCCGCCTCCTTTGGTTCGTATGACGAAGCGGAGCAAGCCGCGAGCGCGAATGCCGACCCCGGGTACGAGATCGTGGCCGTCTGCATGATCCGACACTGAGCGCCATCCACGGCCCGGTACGGATGGCGATCCGCGTGCCGGACGCCAGTCGTCGCTCGGCGGCGGCGCCGCTGCGACGGACACCGCGTGCGCACGCCGCAACGAGCCCTACCCGCGGCCGTTGTCCGCGGCGAGCACGCATTGCCGCAAGCGAGCCGCCTGGCTTCGACGGTCACGCTTGCGGCAACCTGGCCGCGGCGTCCTACTTCTGCAGCGAGATTTCCACGCGACGATTGCGCGCGCGCCCTTCGGCGGTATCGTTCGACGCCGCCGGATTGGCTTCCCCGTGACCGACTGCAGCGAACGAATCCGCCTTCAGCCCGTGCTCGCGCAAATACCCGGCGACCGCATCCGCCCGGCGCTTCGACAGCGCCTGATTGTGCGCATCCGAGCCGGTCGCGTCGGTATAGCCGTCCACTTCCACGCGCGCGAAATGCCGGTCGGCCTGCCGGTTCAGCAGCGTGTCGAGCGCGGCGGTGGCCGCAGGCGTCAGCGCGGCCGAGTCCGTCGCGAAATACGCATCGCCGGTCAGGCTCACCTTCTCGACCGGCGCGGGCGCCGGCGCAACGGCCGCGGCCGTCGGCGCGGGGGCCGCCCCGCACTGGAACACGATCGAATGCGGATCGGCGCCGTCGCGGTACGGCGTCGTGGTGTCGACCAGGCGCACGGGCTCGTTGCCGCACATGCGCGTCGCGACCTTCATGCAGGTCTTCGCGGTAGACAGGATGCCGTGGCAATCGACCTGGAACGTCCGGATGCCGTTTCGCGACTGCAGCTCGTACGCGTTGTACGTCGGCCCCGACGCACTCGAACAGGCCGCGAGGGAAACGACGGACGTCAGCAGAACAAGATGGATGTTTTTCACTTGATGACTCCGAGAATGCGATGAGCACGGCGCGTGCGGCGCGATGTCGCGACGCCTCCGCGCACGTTGGCGTTCGGCGCGGTCCGCTCCGGCCACGCGGGCCGGAACGAACCGCTGCGCACGATCACTTCCACTGATACAGCATGCCCGCGCCGACGACGCGCTGGCTGCCGGCGAAACCGCCGTTCAGCGTCGCCTTCAGGTTCTCCGTGACGCGCGCCTGCACGCCGACCGCCATGGCCTTCTGGCCCTGGAACGTCGCCGTGCCGACCCCCATCGCGAAATTCGAATCGCGGTCCATGTGCGGAATCGACGCCATCGCGGCGGTCGCGGCGATCCCCTCGCGGGCCATCGAATCGGTCTGCTGGATCTGCTGCTGCATCTGCGTGAGCTGGTTGTTGACCGTGTTCAGCGACTGCGTGAACTGGTTCGAGACCGCGTTCAGCTGGTTCACGTTCACCGCGTCGGTGCCCTGCGTGCCGGCCGCGACGTTCACGACCTGACGCGCCGAATCCGCCGAGCCGACCGCGACCACGTTCGAGCGGCCGCCGTCGTTGCTGCCCGTGCCGATCGCGGTCGAGTTGTTGCCCGCTGCCGTGGCGCCCACGCCGATCGCGGAAGAGCCGTTGCCCGATGCGAGCGCATTGTTGCCGACCGCCGTGCTGTTCGAGCCCGATGCGACCGCCCCCGAGCCGCCCGCCGACGAATTCGACCCGCTCGCGCCCGGCGGCACGTTCGTGCCGTTCGGGTTCGTCGTGTACTGCCCGCCGAGGTTGGCCGTGCGCTGGTCGATCAACGTCGTCAGCTGGTTCGCGACCGAATCGAGCTGTGACACGTTCACCGCGTCGGTGCCGTTCTTGCCGGCCGCAAGGCCGGTGATCTGGCGGTTGCCGATGTTGATTTCGCCAGCCGACGACTGCGGGCTGCTCAGGCCGTACGCGACATAGTTCGTCAGCGCGCCGACCGTGGTCAGCGAACCGGCGCCGAGCGCGACGCTATTCGCGAACGTGGCCGACGCACCGGCGCCGAGCGCGAGCGCATCGGTCGCCGTGCTGCGCGCGCCCGAACCGAGCGCGACGCTGCCGACACTGACCGCCACCGCATTCGCGCCTTGCGCGACCGACTGCGCGCCGGTCGCCGTCGCGCCGCTACCCAGCGCGATCGCGTCGGACTGCGCGGAACTCGCCGCCTGGCCGATCGCGATCCCGCCCGGTGCGGTCTGGTCGACGATCGCGCCGTTGCCGATACCCACGCCGTTGTCGCCGTTGACGACCGTCGTCGGCCCGACCGCGACCGATTCCGCGCCGACCGCGAGCGAATCGGCCGCCGTCGAATTCGCGTGGAAGTACTTCTGGCCGGTGACCGCGAACGACTGCAGCGCGCCGGTCAACTGGCGCACCGTCACCGCATCCTGCTGGCCGGTGCCGTCCGCGACGTTGGTGATCTGGCGGTACGTCTTGTTCGTCGCATCGCCCACAGACACCGCGCCGAGCAGCGTCTGGTCCGTCGTGTCGAACGGGATCGACGCACTGCCGTTGCGGAGGATGCCCGACGACGGCACCACGGCGCGATCGGCCACCGAACCCGAGCCGAGCGCGATGCTGCCGTCCACGCGCGCGATCGCGTTCGGTCCGATCGCGACGCTGTCCAGGCCGAGCGCCTGGCTGTCCGGTGCGGTCGAGTTCGCGTGGAAGTACTTGATGCCGTTCGCGTTGATGTTGTCGATCGCCGAGCCGACGTTGTTGTTGATCGTCGTCGAGCCGTCGCTGTTGTACGTCACGTACGACGGTGACGAGATCGTACCGGTGGTCGGATCGTAGGTGGCCCCGCCGCCGATCGCACCGGCCGTGCTGTTGCCGAGATTCGTGTTGTTGTTCGCGATCGAGCTGAGGCCCGTCGACAGCGAGCTGATCCCGGTCGACGTGGCGGTCGACAGCGAGGTCAGGCTGCTGTTCGTCGAACTCAGGCCGGTGGACAACGAACCGACGACCGTCGACGTCGACGTGGACAGCGACGTGATCGAGCTGTTGGTCGAACTCAAGCCGGTGGACAGCGAGCCGACGACGGTCGAGGTCGACGTGGACAGCGAGGTCAGGTTGCTGTTGGTC